>CAUZQN010000650.1:0-2515 GCA_963581605.1 uncultured Binatia bacterium (SeqCode) | reverse complement strand
TGAACGTGCCTGACTACGTCTTCGAGCCCGACTATCTGCTTATGCCACTGCCAGAACTGGCGACATTCATTGCACACGAAAAACACCTGCCCAACGTTCCGTCAGCAGCGGAGATCAGCGAGACGGGCGTAAATATGACGGACATGCAGATGACGCTGTTGGCCAAGGTGGAGGAATTGACGCTCTACGCGATTGCGCAAGATAGGATGATCCAGGAACTGGCGGCGCGGGTGGCCGTCATGGAGCAGTCCGGGTCACGATTAGGCACGGTCAAATAATCTGAATGAACTCGCGCGATGTCTGGCGCTATCGGCTCGATCATTTCCGTTGCGCGCATGTCGAGGAACGAATCGGTTATGGGTCGCATCGAGATCGTGCCGTACAGGGCGAATATGGAGCCACTGTCGCCGCAACGCATCGGTAATCAAGTTCGGCTCGATCAAGCAGTCCTGCTGGCGTTCAAGCCAGACCTCAGCGTCGTGCGCCGCTCGCTCCAAGTCCCGCCGCCTCCAGCTGACCCAGGGAACCACAGCGGAGCGCTGGCACTCTAGATGGTTAGCAACCCGCCGGTTCTAGGTGCGCAGGATCTGAGCCCGATATGACGCTGATGTCAACCCAGAACACGGGGTCACCGCCAGTCTGTGACGCGAGGTGCCCCCGGAGCAGTGGAGGTGCGTACGGGACCTAGACGACTGGTTCGTCACAGCTCGGACCGACAGGGAAGGTCTTTGTCGATGGCCAGCTCTAGGCCGGGTTATCGAACAGATGACTGAGTTGCTGCGTCACAAAGGCCGCAAAAATTGTCATTGTTTTTGTCATTGTTGGACTGTGAGAAGCAAAGATATGATGTGATACAGAGGGAGAAGCGATACAGAGAAAGTGGGAAATTCTCTTGCCATATCGCAGCTCTTATCACTTGGTATCGCTGGGAACAGTATGCCGAGCAGGTCTTTTAAGTCCCATGTGTCTGCCAGTTCCACCACTCCGGCATGCGGCCGAATTGTAAGCGAACGCCTCCAGGCATGCAAGCTACGTAGCTCTGCTCTTCCCTCAGGATGGATGTGATTGTATTGGATATGTCTCTCGTTCCTCCCATCCCTCCCGACCCCTAGCCCCTCACTCAACCGTCAAATAAAAGTCGTCTCACGCTGCCACGGGCCTTTAGAAATCCGCACATATCGCCGATAATCCCCTTTGGATAGTAGGGGACGGGAGGATCGAGGAATTATGGGTCGGATTGCCGTATCGGCACTCAAAGCAGGCATGATTTTGAGCACTGCGGTACTCAACGACCGTCGGCAGTGCTTGGCAAAAACGGGCACGGTGGTTGAGGACCGAACCATACGTATCTTTCAGACCTGGGGCGTGGTTGAGGTCGAAGTGCAAGGTATTGCCGCGCCGACGCTCGAAGAGGTAAACGCGCGCATGGAAGCATCCCCGGCCTTACAGAAACTCTCGGCAGAGATAGATGCGCGTTTCTACGGCGCCTCTGATCACCCCATGATTACCGAGCTGCGACGGGTCGTCAAACAAATCGCACTCGACGAACAAACCGACTAACAGGTTTACCAGGCTCACAGTGATGCAAAAGGCAGCGGCCATACGCGAGGCATTTCCGATTACCCAGATTCAGGAGCTGCCCACTCTGCCCGAGATCTACAGCCGCTTGGTAGCCCAGATCGACACCGATTCAGCACATGTGTCCGTGAGCGACATCGAACAGATCATCAGACAGGACCCAGTCCTCACCGCAACCGTCCTGCGCGTCGTGAGTTCTCCACTATACGGCGCCCATCGGGCCGTCCTGACTGCTGCCCAAGCCGTCCGCCTGCTCGGCTTTGACGCGCTGCGTCATATGGTCTTAGCCGTGAGTGTCATCTCACTTTTTCAACGCGAGCAAGATTCCCTCCTGCCTCCGTTAGCATATTGGCAGCACTGTCTTGGCACAGCAGTGGCAGCACGGCAGATAGCGCTGCAGTTGGGAGCAGAACAGCCGGAAGAGTTTTTTGTCGCCGGACTCCTGCACGACCTGGGCAAACTCGTCCATAGCCAATACTTTTCCGAAAACTTTGAAAAGGCGCTTGCACTCGCGGCAACAGAACGCCTGCCCTTAGTCGATGCGGAAGAGCAGCTATTCGGATTTTCTCACGCGGATACCGGCGGATTTCTCCTGGCGCAGTGGGGATTAGCGCCCGTCCTGCAACGCGCAGTCCTTATGCACCACGCACCACTACCGCCTACGCAGGAAGCCTTTAGCCTACATGAATACGTTGTGCATTGCGCGGATTGTATTAGCCTCGGATTAGGCTTAGGCCGTAGCGGAAGTCATGCATTCCCAAACTTCTTACCGCTTTCGTGGGAAATCCTTCACCTCTCCCAGGGTCACCTGGCTAAAATTGTTCAGGCGACCAGAGCTGAGTTTGTCGCTTTGCAAACCATACTCTTGGATCCTAAGCCCAGCGCGGAGCATCGCTAGCAGCCCCCCATCTTTCGAATTTGCTCCGCCTCGTTTCTG
>CAUZQN010000649.1:0-2516 GCA_963581605.1 uncultured Binatia bacterium (SeqCode) | reverse complement strand
GACTTTCGGATTCTCGAATTCAACCAGGAAGCCGAACGCCTCAGCGGCTGGCAGAGAGAAGAGGTCCTCGGTCAAGACTATCGCAGACTCATCTTGCCCAAGGCAGATTGGAACGCAGCCGAAGCAACCATGGATCAGCTTTTCGCGGGCACTCCCATTCGTAACTTTGAGCACTGCATCTGTACCAAGACAGGCGAAAAACGTACCCTGCTGTGGAATGTTACCCGCCTGCTCGACCCCGCCGGATACCCTATCCAGCTTATCGCTACAGGCCAAGATATCACCGAGCACAAGCGCATACAGGCAGCGCTGCAGACGAGCGAGGAGCGCTATCGCATCACCAGTCAGTCGATATCCGATTTTGCCTTCTCCTGCCAAGTCAGCCCGGACGGCAGCTACCTCATGGAATGGCTGACTGACAGTTTTACCAAGCTAACCGGCTTTGCAGTCGAAGAGTTGGTAGGCAAGCCCAATATCCTGGGGTCCTATTTCCATCCGGACGATTTAAAACGAGTCGTGGAGGTTATACAGACGTTGAAGCCAGGGGCAGTGAACCTCACTGAGCTTCGGTTACGGACGAAGAGCGGGGGGTATCGGTGGGTTGGGTCATACTCACAGACGGTGGTAGGGAAGGAAGAAGGTTCTGTACAGATCTATGGCGCCTGCCAAGACATTACCGAGCGCAAACGAGCCGAGATCGCACGCCAACACGCCCACGACAACTTAGAACGACGCGTCATTGAACGAACGGTCGCCCTGGCCCGGGCAAACGACCAGCTCCGGGCGGAAATCACCGAACGCAAGCAGGCGGAGAAGGCACTGCGAAAGAGTGAAGAACATTACCGTGCGGTGGTAGAAGACCAAACCGAACTCATCTGCCGTTTTACCCCAGACACCCAGCTCACCTTCGTCAATGATGCCTACTGTCGGTATTTCGACACGTCGCGCGAAGACTTGCTGGGCCGAAGTTTTTTGCCCCTCTTGCCCGAAGAGGAACGGCCGGCTGCCAGAGCCCACGCTGCCTCTCTCAGCACCCACCCGCGTCTCACATCCTATGAACATACCGTGCTTGCGGCGAATGGGGAGGTCCGCTGGATCCAATGGACGGGTCATGCTCTGCTGGATGAACGCGGGAACGTTGTTGAGTGCCAGTGGGTCGGACGCGACATCACGCAGCAGAAACGATTAGAAGAGAAATTGCGAGCGGGCGAAAACCTGATTGCCACCGGCCGGATGGCGGCCGGGGTGGCGCATGAGATCAACAATCCGCTTGCCGGCATTAAGAATGCCTTTTCGTTAATCAAAGATGCCGTGCCACACAACCATCCGCATTTTGCATTTGTGGGTCGCATTGATAAGGAAATTGATCGCATCGCCGATATCATGCGTCAAATGTACGATCTGTATCGTCCCCAGGCAGATGTCCCACATCAATTCCAAATCGTTCCGGTCATGCAGGATGTCCTGAGCCTGCTCAGCCCGGATGCACAAAAATATGGCGTAACACTCGTCCTGGACCCCCCTTCCCCGCTCGTCCAGGCAACGTTACCGGAGAGCAGTCTGAGACAGGTATTGTTCAATCTTATTAAAAATGCAATCGAAGCGTCGCCTCCAGGTCAAGAGGTTCGCATCACGCTTGCTTGCGCGGGCGACAATCTCTCACTCACTGTTATCGACCAAGGTAGCGGCATTTCAGCAGACATCCATGCCCGGATATTTGAACCATTCTTTTCCACGAAAAAAGAGGAGACGTATACGGGTATGGGTCTCGGGCTGTCTATCTCCTACAGCTTGGTACAGGCTATGGGCGGCGAGCTGACATTTGAGAGTGTTCCCGACGAAGGGACCGTCTTTCGGATGACACTGCCACTCGTCACCCAAGCGAATGAGATTACTCTGAACGGAGAGCAAGCGCTGGTCCCACCAGGCCCATCGGTTCCATCAGGCCCATCGGTTTCATCAGGCCCGTCAGTCAATAGCTAGGCGGAGGGGACTTCATTCCGCCGCAACGTCTCTCATCTCAGGCGCTTTTGTCAGGGCTGCATACGCTCCCTGCCAGACCACACGGCCCTCCTTCAGGACGATGACCGCATCCTCATTGTGCAGCGCAGTCAGCCTATGTGTCACGACCAATATCGTGCAGCCTGGCAGCACAGACGCTAGGGCCAGCCGCACGTCCGCTTCACTTGCGGCGTCTAGCCCGGACATAGCCTCATCAAGCACGAGCATCTTCGGCTGCTTGAGGATCGCCCGCGCCAGGGCAATGCGTTGTCGTTGTCCGGCCGAAAGACGTGTCCCCCGCTCCCCAACGATGGTGTCATAGCCGTGGGGCAATGTAGCTACAAACTCATGCAGACCAACGGCGCTGGCCGCAGCCAGGACCTCCTCGCGTGACGCCTGGGGACTCGCATAACTCACGTTCTCCAGCACAGAAGCATGAAAGAGGAAGGGTTCATGTCCAATCACGACAATCTGTTTGCGCAGCCAGGCTACATCAAAATTCCGTAGATCATGAC
>CAUZQN010000648.1:0-2517 GCA_963581605.1 uncultured Binatia bacterium (SeqCode) | reverse complement strand
GCAATTGTGGCCCAAGCGCCGGATGTGCACCGTAGGAGGTTGTCGCCGGCGTTATTAGCCGCAAATAAAGAAATCAGCCGGGGCCCAGGGTCGGTCAATTACCGCGATGTCAAGAAAGGCGGCCTTGGCGGGACGTGGCGCAACGTGGCCGGATTGCATCCGGTTGGCGCGTTGCCTGAAAAAAACTTTTGGCCTCAGGGCACTGAGCAGCCGGCCTCGTTATTCCGGGAATCTATGGAAGACGACTATTTCATCAAAGACGAGTCGTGCTTCAAGTGCGGCATAGCCTGTCATAAAAATATCTATTCGGTCCAGGAAGAGAGCGGCCGCCGCAAGCCTGGAAAATTTTATGCCAAATTCGACTATGAGCCGCTAGATTTACTGACAGCCAACCTCGGGATTTACGATCCGGATCAAGCCCTCGAAATCGTTGAGTTGGTCGACCAGCTTGGCTTCGACTCGATTAGCCTGGGTGTCACGCTGGGCTATATCATGGATTATAATGCTCGGCATGCTGAGCAGCCCATTCTGAGCGGCCTATCGTTCGGTGACTTTGCCGGAACGTGTAAGCTCATTAAACAGGCTGCAGCCAGCGGAGTGCCCGAGCTGGGACGTGGGGTGAAGCGACTGTCCGAACAACTGGGTGAGCCAGCGTATGCCATGCAGTGTAAAGGGCTAGAGCTGCCGGCTTATTTGCCCGAGACGAATCCCGGTTATCCGTTTGCCATTGCCGGCGGCCATATGGGCATGCGCACCTTTCTGCTGCTAGTCATAGAGGGCAAAACCGACCTCGACTACTGGGTAGACGCCATTGTCAATCGCGGGGTGTATTACACCCGGGACGACGTCATCGGACTGTGTAAATTTGCGGGTACGCCTGATGCCGTGATCGAGCCGGTTTTTCAAGACATGTTCGGAGTGACGGTCAGGCATGAAGATCTGCAGCATGCCACCCAGCGCGCCTATCTGCGCGGACTCTTATTAGAACGTAAACAGGGGGCCACGTTGGACGACTATGTCTTGCCCGCGCGTGCCTTTGAGCATAATCCAAATGTGCAGCTGCCCCATTTTCTCACGCGGGAATTTTGGGACCAATTGCGCACACGAGTCTTACAAGGGTTTGACGAGCAGATTGCCTCGTATGGGCTACGCTCAGCCGCCTGAGTATTGGTGCCTGTGGTTCACTTCATCCGTCTCCCTGATCAGCGTCGCCGCCTGCACGCCGTCGCATTCGATCTGGACAGTACACTGACCCGGCCCTATCTTGATTTTGTTCGGCTCAGAGCCCAGCTCAGCCTGCCTGAGGGCGATATTCTCCAATGGGCAGAATCTCTCCCGCCTGCCCAACGTAGCGAAGCTTTTGCCACTATTGCAGCCTTTGAGCAAGACGGTGTCGACAATGTGGAGTGGAATGATGGAGCTCGGGAAACGCTTGCGGAAGTACAAAGGCGTGGCCTGCCCGTGGCGATTGTGACGCGGAACAGTCGAGCTTCTCTAGAAGCAGTGCGTCGGCGATTAGGCATACGCGTGGACGTGCTTGTCGCTCGGGAGGATGCGCCGCCCAAGCCTGATCCCGAATGCGTACGAACGGCGAGTGCGGAACTGGGAGTCGCAATTGAAACGCTGCTCATGGTGGGCGACTTCCGCCACGATACAGAGGCAGGACGTGCGGCTGGAGCCATGACCGTCTTGCTGACCAACGGACGAACCCCGACCTGGACGGTTGACGCAGACCTGGTGATTGCGCGCCTGCCTGAGTTATTGGAATACCTGTCAGAAGAATGAAAACCCGAAAAAGAGGACCGACGTATACCCTTCCCCATGCGATTAGACGAGACCGTGATGGATAGTGACACGGGTTGGGCCGACGATATCCAACGCTTCCGCCACATTGGCGACTTCATCCAGTGGAAAGTCCACGATTCTTATCAGCAAGGACTCGACCGATGCTCCGAGATCTCAAGGGCGAGAAAAAGGCCGAATAACAAATTCAGCCCTCATTCTCGGCAAAAGGATTCGTCTTTTTTGCCGTTCCATTCACCTGCGGCAACAAGAGCATCCGAAAACACTTTGATGAAGGGTATTCACAGCAATCGAAACCCCCACCTCCACGCGCGGTACCACTATTTCGTCATAGCCCTTGCCAGGCAATGTATTATCTCCTTGCCGACTTGGTAAGCTCCCGTAACCTCAGCATATGTAGCGGTGGTGGGAATCCGCCCCTGATGAGCAAATTGGTTTCTCCACTCGATCAGGTTATTGTAGGCCGCGAGTATACTCAGCCCCTGGTCACGCAAAGCTGCTTTTTCCGCAGCCTCCTCCATCTTTCGATAACGCTTAACGTACCGATCACCGAACCTGGGAATATGAGTGTTCCGTAACTCCCCTGTTTTTATTCGACCGTTAAGCCACCTGAAGTAGGATTCTGCATACACTCCGAAAACCTTGTGCTTCTTTTGGGCAAAGTCGATAAATATCTCCTTGATAGCCAGCTCATAGACGGTTGCAGCAGAGACC
>CAUZQN010000647.1:0-2522 GCA_963581605.1 uncultured Binatia bacterium (SeqCode) | reverse complement strand
ACGGCGAAACGCCAGGTTGTGACCAAGAACGCGGCCTATTTTGAACCCACGCGTATTCTCATGCGTGTTTTTGAGTATTACGAAAGAGAATAAGAGGGGCTCTTTAAGGGGGCCTCTAAAAGTTACATTATTTATTTTGTATTATAGTCATCCCTACGTAACTCCTCCGTCAATATGAAATCCTACGTAGTGGGGGATGAAAGAGGCCGTAGTGAGAGCAGAAAGATCTGGCTACTCGCCTCAGTCCTCGGGGCGAATATAGACATTCTGCCGCTGCCCATCTTTTCGGGTGTGTTATGCGGATTGCGTTATGCCGACTGCGTTATGGAGCGAGGAGTGCGTATAAGACCGGGCTCGTACGTCTCTCTATAGGTCTGAGCCTTGTGCCTGCAACTGTCGGAGCAATTCCTGCAGAGGTGTTGTGAGCGTTTTGTCCTTATGGTGCACGATATTTAAGGGCCGCGTGATGGGCATGCCTTTGAGTGTCAGCGTTGTGATGCGTCCGTCTTGGACCTCGCGTGCGACGCTCGACGCGGACATAATCGCGATGCCTAAGCCCGCCTCAACCGCCCGTTTAATGGCTTCTCCTTCTCCAATTTCAATCGTCCGTGGCAGGGCAAGACCGTGTTGGACAAAGACACGTTCGTAGGTTTCGCGGGTGGCTGAACCACGCTCACGGCCGAGAACCGGTTGGGTATGGAGTTCTTTGGGATGGATGCTTTTCCGTTTTGTCCAGGGATGGGCTGGTCCGACTGTGAGCACCAGGGTATCCGTCTGCCAGGGGATAACGGTTAATGCTGCACTCGTCAGCGTACCGCCCACGACCCCAAGGTCCAATTCGTTGTGGAGCAGTTTTTCCGTAATCGTGTTTGTATTCCCGACCTCCAGTGTGAGTGCAAGAGTGGGATGGGTCTGACGAAAGGCGCTCAGTATGAGCGGTAAGAGATAGATCCCCGGAGTCGGACTTGCACCAATGCGTATCCGGCCGCCTCGTCCCTCCTGCTGGGCGTGTACGGCGGCTTCGGCTTCCTCAACGAGCGCTAAGATCTGCCGTGCATATTGCTCCAGGGTGTGGCCGGCATCGGTCAGGTGCAGGGTGTGGCCGAAACGCTCGTACAGGACGACACCAAGTTCCTTCTGGAGTTCCTTGAGCTGCAGGCTGACTGCAGGCTGGCTGCGCAGGAGGGCTGTCCCGGCTTGGGTGAGACTGCGGTGTTCGGCTACCGCACACAGGAGTTTGAGTTGGTGGAGGGTCATAAGAAAACCAAATGATACGTCTAAGAATTATATATTTGACTGATGATTAGCAAAAGCGCAGCGTTATTATAAGTCTCGGTAAGGACCAGCTTGGTCTCAGAGCCCGGAATAGGAAGCAGCATGGAAATCGGTATTCGGATCAGTGTTTTTCTCGGTATCTTGTTTGCCATGATCACCTGGGAGGCGCTGTGGCCGCGTCGGGTTCTCTCACAACCCGGACAATCTAGAAAAGAACGCTGGCTGACCAACCTGAGTTTGACTCTTTTGAATGCGGTGTTCGCCCGGCTGACCTTAGGCGCGGCTACCATAACCGTCGCCGTGTTCGCCTCGACGCATGGCATCGGACTACTCCACTGGCTGTCTGTGCCAGCTGCGGCTGTGCCAGCCTGGGTTGCGGCAGCGTTCGCCCTGCTCGCGCTCGACTTTGCCCTGTATTTACAACACGTGATGTTGCACGCCGTACCCGTGTTGTGGCGCTTGCACCAAGTCCACCACGCCGACCTCGGGTTTGATGCGACAACCGGCCTGCGCTTTCACCCGATCGAAATCGTGCTCTCGCTGGGCTACAAACTGGCCGTTATCGTTTTGATCGGTGTCCCACCCTGGGTGGTGGTGACCTTTGAAGTCCTCCTCAACGCGGCTTCTATTTTCAATCATGGCAATGTTTTTATCCCTGAGCGTATGGATGCCTGGCTACGGTGGCTGCTTGTGACCCCCGACATGCACCGCATTCACCATTCCACACAGATAGTGGAAACAGATTCCAACTTTGGCTTTTCCGTGTCGTGGTGGGATCGCCTATGCGGAACGTATCGATCGGCACCTGCACTGGAGCAGACTGTGATGGAAATCGGCTTGAGCGACTACCGCGTGCCGCTCAACTTGGGCCGAGTACTGCTCTTACCCTTTCAGGCCAATGCCGGACGCTACACCTTTGCCGGGACACGTCCGGCAAAAGCCTTTGCCCAGTCACGCTCAGCAAAGGGATAAAGGAGGGAAGCGATATGAAGTCTACTCTTATATGGCTGGATGCTCTTTTGCATCTTCCGCGCCTCCTGAGGCGATGGTGGTATGTGAGGAAGCTGCCCGCCTCTCAGCTCCAAGAACTGATGGCTCTGCAGGAAGGGCAAGAAGGGCGGGAAGGGCCAGAACGGCTCATGATCCTCGATGTGCGCAGTCGAGAAGAGTTTACGGGTGAGCTTGGTCACCTTGACGGGGCGGTGTTGCTGCCTTTGCCCGAGTTGGGCAGTCGCCTCGATGAGCTC
>CAUZQN010000646.1:0-2530 GCA_963581605.1 uncultured Binatia bacterium (SeqCode) | reverse complement strand
TTGGTCTGGGGTTTTTTGCATGTCGAGCAAATCCTGCCCGCTATACCCCGCACGAGGAAAGAACAGGAGTCCGGTAATCAGAAACGCTGCTTGGACGACAACAGAAATCTCTCTTAACCGTGGTATTTGCATGACAACCTCCTTTGTTCTTCCTTCGGAAGTCTGACGGAAAATATGCAATCCCGGAGCGTTCCTATCACTCCAGTCAGCACGAGGAGGCTACTCTGGAAGGGTGAGGCTTGTCAATCGCGACGCCCGCCCTCATCGCCCTCCTGGGCATCCACCCTGCTGTCGCTTGCCTTACCGTTCTCCGGTGTCAGAAAGACACACGTATACGTTGCTCCAAGCAGGGCAGCCTCTGCCAATATTTTTAAGCCCTCTTCAACTCCGCCTATCCACATTGCCAGAGCATAGCTGCCTTCTTTGCTTATGCCCAAGAACAGGAACACATCGTCACGGTTTACCAGGGCATCAAGCAGACCCATGAGCACAAAAAGGACAAAACCACAAATCACCAGCGGCAGGACTGATTTATACCGGACAAGCTCGCCGCGGTAGGCATACAAGACCCCCACCCCGATCAGCCCATAGCCCAACACAATGACGTCATCCAGTCGGTCCGTCAGACCCGTCTCTTGGATCTGAAACGTTCGGTGGAACAGATGGTCAACCGACTCATGAATCGCGACAATTTCGTCAATCGCCAAGAAAAGAAATCCGAGCGCAATGAGGAACCAGACAAAAGTAGGACTGCGCCACACGCTGCGCTGGAGGCTGCCTCCCGTTCGGCGCGAGAATACTTCCCAGGCAAGCCCACTTGTGACAAGGAGGTGGGCAAACGACAGCCACGTAATCGGCTCGCCCTCGCCCGTATAGGCTGTGGGGCTATGGTGCAGCGCAAAGCCGAGACCAATGGCGAGCAAAACGGCCAGGAAGTCGACATAGACAAGGCTGAGGAGGAGTTTCGTAGGAGGGATGGTCAGAATGTTGAGCATCGAGTCACGCTTTAAGGTCAGATGGACAATGGAGGGGATGGAGGGGTGCCGCATGCTGCGCCCCTGGGAAGAGCAGAGCCCACATGATATCGTACTACTTTATCGCGTACGCATTTGCCGGCGAGCCCACTCCCCCGGGGAAGTTGAGTGGCAGGCTCAAGTTGAATACCCGCCCAGTACAAACAAGCGTCGCCGCCTGCTTGACCCGCTCCGGCGTGAGCAAGTTTACGGACCCGAGTTGCTTGTCCGGACCAAACACCTCCCACGTATGCCGTTCTTCAGTCTGTCCAACCTTTGGCAAATCTGAAAATTTCGGCAATTTCGACAATTGCGAGATATCCGACATGGCTGTCTCCTTTGGCTACTGAACCGGCCCCCTCCTAACAGAAGCGACAAGCCAGGACAAACCTCGGGGCGCAATCTGCACAGAGTGTTTTGATCAGTGTAAGCTGGCGGCCGAAAGAGAGGTTGAAGAGGGGAACGCGGCACAAACAATTCCCGCGGCGTATGAACTGGCGCTCGAACTATATCTGGAGCGCAATCTGCACTAACCCTCAAAGCTCCTCATCACTCGTGCGGTCGCTCTAGCGTTGCTCAGGCAACAAATCGAGGACAGCGATAGCGAGTATTGGGCCAGCCGGATCACCAAAGAAATAGTCGTCTACGACACTGGCCATGGGACCGAGTTCGAGGTTGACGACGACCTCGTTCTCACCTGGATACCAACGCAGGCGGAATCCAATCGCCTCGGGTGGGACCGCATGTGAGCTTTCCTGCCCGCCGGGACCGTCATAAAAATAATCGCCTTCCTCTCCATCCCGCGAGACCAGCCACGCCCCAAGCCAGCGTTTACGATCCGCAGGGGCCCTGTCGGCTTCGCCCCAGTCCATGCGGAGTGTTTCAATGCCTGCAGCACTCATGCCTCCGCCCCCTCGGCGTTACGTTTGTCGGCGGGGATATCGAAACCGTATAGCTTAGCCGCATTAAGCCCAAGAACTCGACGTCGTTCTTCTTTAGTGAGATCGCCCATGGTCCGATCTATCGCCTCCTGAGATCGTGGCCAGGTGCCTTCATGATGAGGATAGTCATCGCCCCACAGCAAACGATCCGTGCCGATCCATTTACGCGTCTCCAGTCCAATCGGATCATCCTGAAAGGTTGCATAGCCTTGGCGTCTGAAATACTCGCTGGGCAGCATCGGTAGCTTGGGAGAAATCCAGAAGTGATGCTTTTTGAAGCCTTCGTCCATAACCCACAGCGTCCAGGCCAGCCAGCCTATGCCGGCCTCGACCGTTACAAACTTGAGGTCTGGAAAGCGTTCCAAGACGCCGGACGCACACAGGTGGACGACCGGATCGATGGCCGTAGACAAGGCGTGCACGACGTAGTTGATGATTGCGCCACCATTCCCGGTTGCCGTGCGTGGGTCTTTGCCCGTCCCGACATGGAAACTAATCGGCATGCCGGTCTCCTGTATAGCTGCCCACAGCGGGTCGTATAGCGTCAGATTATACGGCTGCTCCGGCACGGTAACA
>CAUZQN010000645.1:0-2542 GCA_963581605.1 uncultured Binatia bacterium (SeqCode) | reverse complement strand
CACGCCGCAGACAACAGACAATCCATAGTGTGTGGCGCGATGACCAGCCGCCGATCACAATTCGCCAGAAAATGATCGACGAGCAGCGGGATATCAGCTACCCGTTCACACAAAGAGGGCAGGCCAATCGGAAGGACCTGCAGCCGGTGAAACAGATCGAGGCGAAACGTTCCCGCTTGGACCCGTTCAGCCAGATTGGCATTTGTCGCGGCAATGATGCGCACCTCAACCGGTCGTGATCCGCGCGCAGCGCGGGGGAACGGTGGGGCGGTGATTAATTATGTCTCGCATGCGCTGGCGCCGGCGATTGAACCAGTCGCCAATATGTGCGCTTCATGCGTGCTGGAACGTTTTCCGGGGCTGCGCTTTGCCGCGATTGAGTCCGGCATCGGCTGGGTGGCCTGGGCGCTGCAAGCCATGGATGAGGCCTATATTAAGCATCATATGTGGGTCCGCCCCAAGCTCAAGGCGTTGCCCAGTGAGTATTTCCGCGCCCACGGTTTTGCCTCGTTCCAGGAAGACCCCGTCGGGCTGGCCGCAGCAGCCCCGTACGATTTGACCGATTGCTTTCTGTGGGCCAACGATTATCCACACCACGAGGGCAGCTGGCCGCATTCGGCCCAGGCGATCGAGCGTACGATGGGCATGCTGAACGACGAACAGCGGACTAAAATCTTGGGACTCAATGCCGTTCGGCTGTTCAAGTTCGACATTCCGGAGCACCGTCGCGGGACGCAGGTCGGGACAACTTCCAACCAGTAAGTGATGCCGGATTGTCACTGCGTGTAGCAGTACGATGGGACTGCCAAGTTATTGAGGGAGGGGCGACGCAAGGCTGGATTGGGGCAAACTACCAGTATTAGGTGCACGTCACGTCCTCCCGTCACGTCCGTCGCGTCAGCTGCTTCTGCTTGCAAGCCTCTGTGGGTGGTTGTTCAAGCGCAGCGCTGAGCTGACTTAAGAACTCGATGCCCTGTCCAATGGTAGGAGCCGAAAGGCCACAAACGAGATCGTCTAGATAGCGTTGGCCGGCTGCCACCATAGTGTGGAGAAAATGTTTACCCTCGGGCGTCAGAAAGACTTGTTTTTCCCGGCCTGAGCGAGGGTCTTCGACGATGCGGACGAGTTCAAGCGGGGGCTGGGCCATAGCGCGTAAGGCTTTGGTAATCGCCGAGCTGCTGACCTCATACCACGTCGAGAGTAAGCGCTCGATCTCTTTGCGCTGCATTCGATGCTCCCGCCCACCTTCAGCCCGGATCAGCCACAGGATGGCCACCTGTTTACGAGAGAGCTTCCCGCCCCGCAGCGCATCTTCCAACGCCATCCCGAGCTTATAGTGAATGGGGTAGAAAAATTCGAGTAAGGCGGTGGTTGAATTCCCTGCGGGTGTCTTGCGTGCGGCGGCCATATCTCTCCCTACTCAGTATTGGATTGAGTATCAAGAGATCATTTCTATCAGAAATCATTTCTGCGAACAACTCTTGACAGGGGAAAAGAATTATGATCAACACTTTCCTGAGGAAATCTTTTCTCTCAGAAAATTAGATAGGGCTCAGGAGGACTCAATGGAATACAACCCGCTCTCGCCCGAAGTCAAAGCAAACCCCTACCTATATTATGCTGATCTCCGCCGCTCTGCCCCAGTCTATTACGTCGAGAGTTTGGACTGTTGGGCCGTAAGCCGCTACGCGGACGTCGACTATGTCTTGCGTACGCCGAAACTGTTTTCCTCCGAAATCCTCTTCACTGCGTTGCTCGGGGAAATGAACCCAGTCCCGGAAGCGCTGTCCTTGATTTCTTCAGATCCCCCGGACCACACGCGCTTACGGAAGTTGGTCAACAAAGCGTTTACCCCCAAGATTGTGAAAAGCCTCCGGCCATGGATCCAAGAGATCACACGTGCCCAGCTGGATCAGGTAGACGGCCAAGACGTGTTCGACCTGGTCGAAGTGCTCTCGTCTCCGTTGCCGGTCATTGTCATTGCCGAGATGCTCGGAGTAGAGCCAGACCGGCAGGTCGATTTTAAGCGCTGGTCGAATGATATAATTAATGCGGCCAACCGCACCTACACCCCTGAAGGGAAAGAACAGATAGAGCAGAGTATTGCGGAGTTTCGCGCCTATTTTGAGGCGGCGATTGCCGAGCTGCGGCAGACCCCACGGGAGGACTTAATCACTGCCCTGGTGCGGGCGGAGGAGGAGAACCAAACGCTTACTCCCGGAGAAGTGCTGAGTCTCACCGTCCTCCTCCTGATCGCCGGAAACGAGACCACGACTAACTTGATTGGGAATATGATGTTAGCCTTGCTCTCCCATCCCGACCAGCTGGCAAAAGTTCAGGCGGATCCCACGATGATTCCGAACGTGGTCGAAGAAACCTTGCGGTATGATGGGCCGGTGCAAGGCATTTTCCGACAGGTAACGGAAAAGTCGAAATCGCGGGCACGACGATCCCAGCCCAGTCGCTCGTGTTTCCCCTCTTTGCGTCGGCGAATCATGATGAGACAACATTCCCGGATCCGGAGCGCCTTGATATTACCCGG
>CAUZQN010000644.1:0-2550 GCA_963581605.1 uncultured Binatia bacterium (SeqCode) | reverse complement strand
GCTGGACAGCGCCTGTTTGCCGTCTAGGGAAAAGGCCACACCGTTGACCAGATCGGTATGGCCGGTAAAGGTCTGGCTGGTCCTGCCTGTCTGTATATCCCACAACCTGAGGGTTTTATCGTCACTGCTCGACAGGGCTTGTGTCCCATCTGGTGATACGGCGACATCGATAACCCAGTCTCTATGGCCGGAAAAGATTTTCTCGGTTTTGCCTGATTCGATATTCCACCAGCGTAGGCGCTTGTCTCTGCCACCAGACAGGATGTGGCTACCATCCCGAGAAAATGCCACGCTATTTACGCCATCGGTGTGGCCGGTGAACGTTTGGAGGTCTGGCCCCGTTTCGACATCCCAGAGTTTGAGCGTTTGATCCCGGCTGCCGGACAAAATTTTCGTACCGTCAGGAGAAAAGGCAACCGAGCTGACCCAGCCGGCATGGCCTCTAAACGTGCGCACTTCTGCGCCAGTCTGTGTGTCTCGCAGCTTGACTATATTCTTGCGGTTTCCAGACAGGATCTGGGCACCGTCAGGGGAAAGGGCCATTGCACTGATCTGCCCGACTCCTTCCGAAAACTGACGAATTTCCCAATTTGGATAGTAAAGCAAGGTGAGTGCGACATCATGTACCTGCTCCAGCTGCTCATCCGACTGCCCTACTAAATGCAGGGTGTGGATGCTTTCCCCAAGAGGAAGCTCCTGGAAAGTATGCTGGATCACTCCTTCTTCAGAGATCGTTACAGCGACTTCATCCAAAAAAGCCTGCTCAATATGGGCTGCAGACAGATGAATCGTGAGCGCGGGCGTTGAAAGATGGCGGCTATAGGTAAGAGATCCTAAAGGGATGACTGCGCTAGTTTCGATTGCAGTGATCGCCTGTTCTAGAGGCGTGGACGAGGAGCTCCAGAAATACAGTCAAATGAGGACGAGAACGATGCCGGCTCCAATTATGAGTGGCGTTGAATTTCCCGAGGAGGTACGAGCTTGCTGTGCAGCCGCCGGCCGCTGGGATAGTGCCGCAGGGGCAGCAGAAGCAGAAGATTGCTCTCCTGACTGCAGCGTCGGTGGGTGCTGTTTTGGTTGAGACTGTGAAGGCGCGGCTGCCGACTGAGAATCGGCAGGGGCAGGCGCGGGGTCGAAGATGATCTTATAGGCACGCACCGGGCGTGCGATGTTTTTTACTTTTTGTGGACCTAAGTCTTCGTAGGCAAATTCGAGCTTCGTTTCGACTTGATCGAATACGGACCCGGAAATACACACGCCCACACCATCGGCCAGTGGTTCGAGGCGAGCGGCGATATTGATGCCATCCCCGTAGATTTCGTGTCCCTTGGCAATGATATCTCCCAGGTTGAGCCCGATGCGAAATATCATCCGGCGCTGCGGCGGGAGGGATGCATTGCGTCTGGTCAGCTCGCGCTGGATTGCTACGGCACACCGTACGGCATCAACGACACTCACAAATTCAGCTAATACGGCATCGCCCGGTGCATCAACAATTCGACCG
Source organism: uncultured Binatia bacterium (SeqCode) (assembly GCA_963581605.1). GTDB lineage: Bacteria > Desulfobacterota > Binatia > Bin18 > Bin18 > Bin18. The sequence goes on along the minus strand of CAUZQN010000644.1, from coordinate 1,046 downwards.
TGCTGACGTTGAATGAGATCGGCAAAAACCGCCCGGAAGGCGGTTAAGGTTCGCACTGTTGCTTCTTCGTCCTCCCCCATTAAACGGCTGTAGCCCTGAAGGTCGGCCATCAGAATAGCGGCCAGCCTGCGTGAAACCTGGTCCGTGTCTTGTCCCGAAGATGGGAAGGAGGAAAAGGATGATACGGATGAACGGGTTGCAGAAGGTGCTGAGGCCGTTGAGGGTATACTCGCCGGCAGTGTTGGAATCTCCGTGACGTTCTCAGATTGCGAGAGCAGGGGGAAAGCTGGATCTCCGTATAGCATATAGCTGGCCCAGGTCAGGCTCTGCGCCATACTCTTTAAGGGCTGCGTGTCGAGCCTGTTGGAGAGCCATGCCCAGACCGTGGCCGCGGGCCATACTTTGGTAATAGACTGCTGCAAAACGGGCGCTCTCGTCGTGGTGAACGACCCAGAAGGTACCGATATAATTTTTGACGCCAGCCAGTAGAAAGGCGCTCCCAATGCCAAAGGCCTGGCCTTCATAGCGAGGCCCGTCCCATTCTGCCGTTGTGCCGGCTTGGCAGGAATTCGAGAAGACCAGAAGCGGCGGAGTACTCAGTTTGCTGAGTTCGCCTGCGGTCAGAATACCCTCAGCCAGCCGCCAGCCGCTTTTGGTCGGATTGTCCGCATCCTAGTGGCTATGGCCCGCAAAGTGCACGATATCGTGCTGCTGGAGAGCAGACAGCAGCTGGACTTTGCGCACCGATTTTCCGCTAAATTGGGTCAGTTCAATGCCTTCAACTCCCTCAAGTAAACGGCGTAATTGCTGCACCTCAATTTCCGCTTGGGGCAATGTTTCTGTTGGGTCGGCTATGAGCAGGACTTTGAACGGTTGCGTGAGAGTGCGTGTGGCCGTCGTGCCTGGGATGGTCGACAATATTGGTGTCACCTCTACGCAGGATAGTCAGGTAGATCGGTGGCTGTTGAGACGAGTTCATAGGTGCGCTGCCTTGCAATACACGTCTGCGAGTTTAAGACAAAGATACGTTGTGAAATTTATTGCAA
>CAUZQN010000643.1:0-2559 GCA_963581605.1 uncultured Binatia bacterium (SeqCode) | reverse complement strand
TCGAGGCGCACATGTAGCGTGCTCAGCGCTTCAAACACCACGCCCACGGCCTCCTGAAAATCGTCCTCAGTGCTGACGCTCCCAGCTGCCACGCGTTCCTCGCAATCCCGACTCACTTCTGAAATAGACAGCTTGGCTGATTTCACCAACCCTATCCATTGACCAATAATAGCAAGGGCATCTTCCATCCGGCCTGTCTCCTTTCTGTCTCACTCATCCCCTGATAGACTATGCAGCCTAACACGTACAGGCAAGGAGACTCATATGCGACAGGTTGCCGTTGTCGGCGCGGGGATGACCCGCTTTGGAAAACACATGGATCGGAGCATGAAAGATTTGGCCCGAGAGGCAATTGAAAATGCCATGCAGGCGGCCGGAGTCGAAAAAAACGCCATTGAGGCGGCAGCCGTAGGGAACGCGGTTGCCGGCTTGATCACGGGACAAGAGTGTATCCGTGGTCAGGTCGTACTGCGCGAGCTCGGGATAGGCGGCATTCCTGTTATCAACACCGAGAATGCGTGTGCGAGTTCCTCCACGGCCTTCCATCTCGCCTGGCTCTACGTAGCATCCGGCATGTACGACATGGTCCTCGCCCTCGGCATGGAAAAGCTTTTTCATGCCGATAAGAAGCGCACCTTCCAGGCCATAGGCAGCGCGATCGACGTCGAGCAATCCGAATCATTTGCCCGGGAGATGAGCGGCGAGCAGAGTGCTGGAGCTGGCAAGTCCCGCAGCGTGTTTATGGATTATTACGCCAACCTCGCTCGTCAGCATATGGATCGCTACGGTACCACCCAAGAACAATTCGCCCGCATCGCTGCCAAGAACCACACCAACGGCAGCCTCAATCCGCACGCCCAGTATCAAACCCGCCGCTCTGTAGAAGATGTTCTGTCGGCTCCACTTATCGCCGCGCCCCTGACGCGGATGATGTGTTCTCCGATTGGAGATGGAGCTGCGGCCGTACTCGTTACCACGGCAGAGAAAGCACGCCAGCTGACCACAAGGCCGGTCTTCGTCAAAGCCTCCAGCTTGGGTTCCAGCAAAGAACACGACCCGGACACTCCTGGTATCGTCCCCTCGGTCGCGCACAAAGCGTATGAACAAGCGGGTGTCGGACCTCACGACCTGCATGTCGTTGAGGTCCACGACGCCACCGCGCCGGCTGAACTACTCATCTACGAAGAGCTGAACCTGTGCCAGTCAGGTGACGGCGGCAAATTGATTGATGACGGAGTAACACAGATCGGCGGCCGTTGTCCCGTCAACCCGAGCGGCGGTCTGCTGGCCAAAGGACACCCTGTCGGAGCGACTGGGGTTGCCCAGATCTGCGAAATTTTCTGGCAGCTTCGGGGTGAAGCCGCACAGCGTCAGGTTTCCGGGGCTAAGGTTGGACTCACAGAGAACGGGGGCGGTGTCCTAGGAGGGGAAAACGCAGCGGCCTCAATCCATGTTTTTACCGTCTAATACATACAACCGAAAAAGGCCCGCAGGAAAAAAGAGGGGAAACCTGCGGGCCTTAAGACATCGTCCGGCTGTGGAAAGCCTGACGATGAGGCATTAAACGTCTTGATCAAGTAGTAAGGATAACATACCAGTGATTTGGCTCTTTTACAAGATAAGTTAGTCTGAATTATTTTGTTCTCACTTATAAGTTACATTTATTTTCCCATCGACCCTCTTCTCATCAGGTTCTCCGTTCTAGGTATTCCCGAGGATCACATTCCAACCACCTGCCGGAAATTCTTCCCTGAAGACATTCGTCCGCTTTGTGTTCTTCGTCATGCCTCATCTCTGACCGCTCATGCTAGATCGGTGAAGCAAGGAGCACGGCGGGAATCCCTCCTTGCTCTCCATCTTCATCCGGCTATGATGCGAGGACACAGTTCAGCGTGCCCTCGTAGCTCAGGAGGATAGAGCACCGGATTCCTAATACTATCACTGTAAGTTAGCTAGAGTGATACTAAGTGTGAAGGGCAGCTACAGGGCGGAGTTAAGGTGCCTGCCCAGCCCGCCATGACCACTTGGTATCACTCCGTATTCCCCCTTACACCATCGGTTTGGACACACTATTAGGCACAATCCAGCCTGAGGCACAGTCGCGTTGCGGACACAGTGGTTCGCAAACTTTCCGTGGCATGGGGGCGTACTGCGCCCCTTTGCGATACCCCCCGCCACGCAGGGGGTCCCCACGCTGTGACAACGCGGGCGCCTTCCTCGCGCTATAATGTATGGTCACCTCGCGGGTGCCTGTATATTTCTTCAACGGCGAAAATCCGCGCCGCTTAGTGGACCGCCCGAGAGAGTCTATTGTTGCAAGCCGGTGGCCAGTTCCGCGTTCAGGATGCTGCTTGCCGTCGCCCAGAGCGGCCTGGTCGATACTGAGGTGCTCTTCCCAGGGTGAGCGGCCATCGCGGCGGGCTGCCAACTTCAGCTGTAACGCGCTGAGCTTGTCACAGAGCGTGTGAAGTTGCTGCCGTAAGCCGGGATCCTGGCTAGTGTCGGCTCTGGTGCGCAGTGTCTGCTCCCGGTCTTGCAGGCGGGTGATCTGTGCATTCA
>CAUZQN010000642.1:0-2568 GCA_963581605.1 uncultured Binatia bacterium (SeqCode) | reverse complement strand
ATCTATTGTTTGGGCAAGGCACTTCTTGCCCAGGGCGCGGATTTTCTCCTGGCAGTCTTTTAGTGCGAGTTCTTCTCGCTGAGTGGCGAGGGTAGTGCTGACGGCGACATCTGCACCGGCTTCCGCCAAGGCCAGTGCCGCAGCCCTTCCGATGGCAGAACTTGCGCCGAGAACCAGCGCGGTTTTGTTTTGAAGAGAGAAGCCGGCCAGACTCATACCCCGTCCTCTTCAAGCGGGACAATAGGGGCAAAGCCACACGGCACTTGTCCCCCTGCCAAGCCGCCGCCTTCAAGCGCAATCATGTCGCCATTCATATAATTGGATAACGCGGAAGCCAAGAAGACACAGGCCGGCCCAATCTCATCGTCTTTGCCGACGCGTCCCACCGGGATGAATTTCCCGCCGCGCCAGAATTTGATCAGCTCCGGATCATCATGCGGAAAGATGCCGGGCATAATCAAATTGGCCTGTACGTTGTGCTCGGTGTAATTGATGGCCAGCGCGCGGGTGAAATTAATCAAACCCGCCTTGGCCGCCGTATACATATAATTATTCTTAGCCGCCCGGACGCCAAAACCAGAAGTGATATTAATAATCTTTCCGCCGCCCTGCTCCACCATATGAGGCAGAACCGCCCGGCAGCAATACACCGCACCGGACAGGTTGGTATCTATGCCCAGCTGCCAATGCGCGTCGGGAATCGTATCCAAAGGACGAAACATTCCTTTGGTCGCGCCACCGGCATTATTGACCAAAATGTTGACCTGGTCGAATTCCGTACGCGCTGCCTCGATCATGGCGTTGACGGAAGTTGAGTCCGTAATATCAACGGTTACGGCCAGACTCCGACGACCTTGAGCTCTGATCAAGTCAGCTGTTTCATCGATCTGGGCTTGCGTCCGTGACGCCACAACGACATCGGCTCCAGCTTCCGCGAGTTCGAGTGCCATAGCCCGGCCTAGCCCTCGGCCTGCACCTGTCACCAGTGCGATTTTTCCATCCAGCCGTAATTTATCGAGTACGCTCACGAAACATCCTCCTCCGTGTTTACGTACCCCAGGAAATGGACGAATTCCTATGCTATTGCAAGGGCTGGGGGAGAGAGAATGGAATCGCGCACGGATAACCCATCCCGCCGCTAGGCGGCACCCCTCCAAGGAAGCTCCAAGGAGGGGATTTTCTTTTTCGCTCCCCTCTCGGGAGGAGTGGCTGTCCGACCGAAGGTCGGCGGACGGGGTGGGTTTCTTGTGCGCAAACACCGCCCGACCGTAAACGGTCCGGCTCAATATACAAAGCCCTAAAGGGCTGGAGGGTGCCTCAGCGCCCTTTGTAACGTAGGGTGATGGATCACCGTCACGCGGAGGCAGGTATGGCTGACACGCCCAGCATAGAACCCTGGCACGACTTCATCGACGGCGTTGTCTATGCCGACAATGAAGTCCCCTGGCGAGACGACTCGGCCTACGCTGCCATTTGGGAACATCCCGGCCTGCGTGACAGCATCGGCGGTCATGTTGCACCTGCTTTGCAGCAAGCCATTGGACTGGTCCAAGTCCTGGCTCAAGTGGACCTTGTAGCCGTTATCCGGAAAGCGCGAGCTCGGGACACGACGGATGCGGGAAATTGTCATCCTGAGTCGGAGAGAATCGAAGGCGAAGAATCTAGCGTTCAGGGTCTGAGCCTCGGCTTTGGCACCAACACCCAAGAGCCCTACGACCTGCTCAAAACCTTCGAGCTAGATTGTGTCCACGCCTACGAATGGATAGGCGAGCACGTTATTGAAGCAGCAAAAGCCTTCGAGACTCTGCGCACAAGCGGACGGCGGCTGTCTACACAAATCCGTCTCCATCACGGGACCGTTCGTGACCTCAGCGCACTTGGTGACGACTCTATCCATATCATCTACACGGCCAATATGTTTACCCGTGAAATTCCCATGACCGAGCAGACGTTTGAGCAGTCGATGCAAGAGATGCTACGAGTGCTCGCTCCGAGCGGATTCGTTATCAGCCGCGGCTCGGCGGGCATTCTGGAGCAGTATCTTGCCCAGCATCTCAAAGTCCTGCTACACAATCCTTTGGTGTCGGTGTTGCAGAAAGAAACCCCAGAGACCATCAGTTTGTGAGCCAACAATGACCTCCCTTGACCACGTCTATATCTTTTCCCCGTGCCTTCCCTTCCGGTTGATATAACAAAGACTGTCTGTCACCTTAAATAAGGGACTATAGTTCCTTGTTCTTATGGAAACTCCGACACCTAGCTTTGCCAAAACAACCCGACCCCGGCTATCGCGGATCCTGCCGCGCAAGCGTCTGTTTCGACGCCTTGAGCAGCATGCGTCACGGCCTATTGTGTGGATTAGCGGACCGCCGGGATCCGGTAAGACCACGGCGGTGGCGAGTTATCTGGAAGAGCGCAAGCTGCAAACCGTGTGGTATCAGTTCGACGCAGGTGATGCGGACGTTGCAACATTTTCTCACTATATGGGCCGGGCTGCACCGCGCAAACGCAAGCCGCTACCCGTCTTAAAGCCCGAACGCTCGCTGCAGCTTGGACTATTCACCAAAC
>CAUZQN010000641.1:0-2568 GCA_963581605.1 uncultured Binatia bacterium (SeqCode) | reverse complement strand
ATTCGGCACCTGCCCCTGTATTCGGGAACACGAGACAGCCGATACTGAGGGCTATGCTGAGGGCGATTTTCCAATACATGCATATTCTCCTTAGCTATAGTTCTTCGCTGCGGCAGACGCGCACAAGACGACGGACGTGCACCAGACGGCGCCCACCTGTACCCGGACGACTCTACACCGCAGGCTAATATCCGCTACCGCCGAAAGCGCCTCGGCCACCGCCTGAACTACCTCCGCCGGCACCACCGAACGAGAAGTGGATTTTGCTCGTGCGTTCATTTTGTTTCGCATTGAGGGCCTTGGCCAGGTCAATCCGGATCGGCCCGAAAGGCGATTTCCAACGTATCCCCACACCAACCGAGTAGCGCAGGTCGCCTAAGTCGAGGCCTTGCTCGGCAGTAAAGGCATTGCCTATATCGCTAAACACCGCACCGTTCAAATTCAGCGGTTTGACAATGGGAAACATCAATTCATTATTGAAAATGAGCTGTTGGCTGCCCCCGATGGGACGATAGTATGTGTCCGCTCGGACCCCATTCGGTGCGTCATTGTCGTTTACCAGAACTACGACAGGCTCACGCGGCCCCAGGCTACGCTCGCCAAAACCGCGAATAGAGTACAGCCCGCCAGGGAAATAACGGTCAAACAGCGGTATATCATCTTTCAGGACGTGATCCGTCTCCCCACCGATGACCGGCTCGTTCGAAAAATCGATATCTCCCACCCCGTACCCAAAGAAATTTTTGTTCATCCACGTCAACTGACCCCAGCGTCTATGTTTATACACCGGAATAAAGAAGTTGGCCTGGAGTTCAACTTTGCTATAGGTCGTATCTCCACCCAGACCCGTCTGACTAAAGGAGAGCTGTTGATACGAACCCGCTGTGGGGTCCCTCGGATGGTTGAGCGTATTGCGTTGCAAGGTTGGCACAATTTTGCTGGTTGTTTGTGTTCCCTTCTCCGCCCGAACGGCATCCGGCGCAATCGGCTCGAAATTACTGATCTTTGATTTTTCCAATTGGTATTGCACCCCAATAGACACATCCCGCATGGGGAGCCCCCACAGCGTTTTCAACCCCAGCTCGTTAAGGGGGTAGAGGATACGGGTGCCAGCGCCCGCTCCCGCGCGATCGAAATCTTCAAACGCAAACTTCCAGTCAAAGACCTCCAGCCCCAACGTCAAACGGGTATCTAAGAAATACGGGTCGGTCCAGCTGATGGTTGAGTTCCGATAACGACTGCCCATATTAGCGCTGATAACAAACTGCTGCCCGTAGCCGAACAAATTCATTTCCTGCATGCGGGCCGAACCAACCAGACTGGTCGCCGTATTGAATCCGGCGCCTATGCTGAACGAACCGGTCTGGCCCTCTTTGACATCAACCAGCACATTCAGCAGATCGCTGCGTGCGCCACGACGCGTGGCCATGTTGACATCCTGAAACAAGCCGAGTCGCTGTACTCGACTACGACTGTACTCAATGTCGGTGGCATGGAATCTGCTCTGTTCAGTAATACGCAACTCACGCCGAATCACTTTGTCACGCGTCTTGGTGTTCCCGGCAATCTCAATCCGGTCGATATAGACCTCAGGTCCCTTATCCACCTGGTATGAAATATTCACCACACTATCGTCCGGCTCAACGTGTGTTTCCGGTTCGACATTCACAAACGCGAAACCGCGGTTGCTGAAGTAACCGGTTAAGCGGAACACATCTTCACGCAGGTTACTGGCCTTAAAGACTGTCCCTTCCTCCATGCCGACCCGTCGCAATGCTTCGTCTTCACTGCCGGGGAATTCTCCAATAATATGTACTTCGCCGACCGAGAACTGCTCGCCCTCATCAATGCGTATGGTGACGAGCATGCCGTCATCGCCGCGTTCGATCTTTGCCTCATCAATTTTGACGTTGATATAGCCGTTATCGTAGTAAAAGGCGGTGAGCCGTTCTGTGTCCGTCTTCAGCGCTTCGCGATTCAGCGTGCCTCTACTCGTGAAGCGTGACAGAAAGTTTTTCTGGCGCGTAGCCATTATGGCCTGCAGACGAGCTGCGGGGAATGATTCATTGCCTTCGAATTGGACCTTCGAAATCCCCGTGGTTTTGTGCTCTTCAATCGTAAAGGTGACAGCCGTCTCGCCCGGCCCAACCTGCTCAGCCCGGTAGGTAATGTCCGTATCCAAATAGCCTTTTGTTTCGTAGGCTTTTTTGGCGTCTTCTATGCCGCGCCGAATGCGGACCGGGTTGAGAATCGTGCGCGGATGGATTTTGAGGGCAACCTCAAGCGTATCTTTATCCAGCTTCTTATTGCCTTCAAATCGCACCTCACGAATGAGGGGCCGTTCGCTGACCCAATACGTCAGGATGGTCCGGCCCCGTTCTTGCGTAAGACGCGCTTCCACATTATGGAAAAAGCCCATGTCATAAATGGATCGGATATCCGCATCCACCGTTTTACGCGTTTCCTGATTAAGCACTGCACCCAGCAGAATTGAGGTCCGGATACGGATGGCTTCTTCCTCTACCCGGTCGTTGCCACCGATCAGAATCTCATCCAGAATATTGTCCG
>CAUZQN010000640.1:0-2569 GCA_963581605.1 uncultured Binatia bacterium (SeqCode) | reverse complement strand
TGGCCATTCACCAGATAGGTGTCGCCGTCACGCACGGCGCTGGTTTTGAGGGAGGCCAAATCTGAACCCGAGCCGGGTTCCGAGTACCCCTGGCACCAAAAAACATCGCCATTATACATCCCTGGTAGGAACCGTTTTTTCTGTTCTTGCGTGGCGAATTTATGTAACACCGGAGCACACATGGAGACGCCAAAAGGGATACGCGGCGGACAGCCCGCATAGCCGCACTCTTCGTCGAAGATATGGCGCTGCACCATCGTCCAGTTTGTTCCGCCCCACTCCTCAGGCCAATCCGGTGCTCCCCAGCCTTTCTGAGCGGTGATTTTTTGCCAGCCCAGCAGGTCGTCTCTTGTCAGTTCCTGGTAGTTGATCACCTTCTCACGCAGCTCGTCCGGCAGTTTTTCCTTCAGCCAGCTCTGGACTTCATCCCGAAAGGCCGTCTCTTCAGGTGAATAATTCAAATCCATACGTGCTCCTCTCGTTGTCCGCGTGCTCCGAAAGTGCTGCAGCACTGTGCAGCATTATGTATCAGGCCACGCAGGAAACCTAGAGGGGATTTGCGAAATATCGCGCAGGCATAGTTGCACTATTCCTTATGCGCCGGGCCTGCGCTGGGGGATACAGCCTGCATGGGGTTTGCTATGCTCCCTCAACGAATCTCGACAGACCATACCAAGATTGGAGGATAGGAGATGTCTTCCCGCAACGCACCCCATTCACACGGAACGCCGATCTTTGGCATGCAGAAGACGTTTATTTCCGAGATAGTCCCGCCGCAAGAATTATCAGGACCGGCTTGGTGGTTCGGCTTTCATCGGAACCTACTCCTGGTCGAAAAAGTGGGTGACTCTTTTCAAGTCCCGTGTCGAGAGCGCTTTGAAGAGATCGGGGTGTCGGCCGGGAATCGACACTACCTCGGTCGGTATGACGGACGTGCCTGCTATGCGGTTGATGTCCCTGACAAGTCTGTTCCGACCCACTTGGACTTCAAAGACTTGCGTCAGGCTCATGGCAGGCTAGACGAAGACCTGTTTGTCCTAGGCGGCCGGGCGGTGCAAATTGTCGAGTGGGACCGTACTCATCAGTATTGTGGGCGATGCGGCAGCAAGAATGAGACGAAGACCAAGGAGCGAGCCAAGCAGTGTCCGCAGTGCAAGCTGTTGAGTTTTCCGCGTTTATCACCTGCGATCATTGTCATGGTTGAGCGCGACGGCAAGATTCTGCTCGCTCGCTCGCCCCATTTCCCAGCCAAGATGTATAGTGTCTTGGCCGGCTTTGTTGAACCAGGCGAGACCATAGAAGAATGCGTTACCAGGGAAATCAAAGAGGAGGTCGGGATCACCGTTGATACTATTCGGTATTTTTCCAGCCAACCCTGGCCGTTTCCGAACTCACTCATGCTTGGCTTTACGGCAGAGTATGCGAGCGGTGAGATTCAAGTAGACGGGGTTGAGATTGCAGAAGCGCAGTGGTTCAGCCCGGAGGCTATGCCAGCCATTCCCGGTCGGATCAGCATATCACGACGGTTGATCGATTATTTTTTAGACAAGCATTCGTAGGTATTCTTTAAAATCCCCTCTTGGGAGGGGTGCCGCGTAGCGGCGGGGTGGGTTCCATGCGGTGCATCACCCTGAGGGTGCATGGACGGCGCCCTACGCTTCAGCCTTCACCGCCACCACAATCAGCAGTTTTTCCTCATCCGTGTATTGCTGCACACTTAAACCAAACGACCCCAGGAAAGAATGGGCTTCGTCCTCGGACGGCAGAGACGTAATCGGAAACGGCTCAGATCGTACCAGCCTCTCAACATAGGCTCGGCCTTCCGGATGACTGATCACGATGCGGCCACCGGATCGAAGCATACGTACCATATTTTTCATTGCGCCGGGTTTGTCCACGATATTGCCATACATCCCGTTCATAAAGATCACATCGACTGAAGTCTCAGGCAAATCCAAATCTCGAATATCGCACTGATGGCGTTCGACCTCGGGATAACGCTGAGCCACCTGGTCTAACATCTTGTTAGACAGATCGCAGGCGTAGATGTGGCCGGGCTGATATCGCCGGATGTCAGGAATAAGAGCCCCTGTTCCTGTTCCGACATCGAGTACGGCTTCGCCTTCTTTAATGGCAGGCGCGGCGACAATGCGCGCCATGCGTTCGTATACGTCTTGCGGCAGGTCCACAAGAAAACGATCGTAAACGCTATCAAATGCCTGGCGTTGTTTGTCGTTCAATTGAGCGATCTGTGTGTCGTCCATGTCTCACGATTATCCTTCTTGTTCCAGCCACCAGCGGCCAAGATCCAATTCAATCGCCTCAAACGGTTCAGCGTGTATGGCTTCGATCCCACCGTAGGTACTGACAACAACCCAGCGACTTTCTTCAAGACGGTAGACTTCCAACGTACGCAGGACGGGATCAACGAGCCAAAGATGGTCAACCTGTTCTCGGGCGTAGATCGGCATCTTGAGCACCCGATCATTCCTCCCCGTACTCGGCGAAACGACCTCACACACCCAGTCCGGTGCGAGTTCAGTATAGGGAATGTCTTCCAAGACAGGCA
>CAUZQN010000639.1:0-2596 GCA_963581605.1 uncultured Binatia bacterium (SeqCode) | reverse complement strand
CGGGAGTTCGACTTTAATCACCTCTGCCCCCAGATCAACCATAAGCCGCGTGGCCTGGGGGCCTGCCAGCCACTGCGTCAAATCAAGAATGCGAATTCCTTCAAGAATCTGTGTTGGCGTACTCATCATGTCTCCCCTGCCCTAGACCCTCGGACAGAATCTTCCCGGCCTGCTCAACCTGCTCATCCTGTTCCCTTGCCGACCAGAGTGATTATATACTCTTGCCTGCGGCAAACCCGCCATCAATGGGGATGGTTGCCCCAGTCATAAAGTTCGCGTCTGCCGAGGCCAAAAACAACATCAGCGCGGCAATTTCTTCAGGCTGAGCCCAACGACCTGCGGGATGGGCCTTCTTGAGCGAGGCGACGACATCCGGGTTATCGAAATACCCAGCCGTCATCGACGTTTCGACCACGCCGGGTGCAATCGCGTTCACCTGAATATTCTTGTCGCCCAATTCCATAGCCATCTCTTTGGTGAGGCCGACTACCGCGTGTTTCGACGCAACATAGGCCGCACGATTAGGCACCGCCATGAGGCCGGCGACAGAGGAGAGATTAATAATTTTTCCGCCTTTGCCTTGAGCGACCAGATGTTGCGCCACGGCTTGGCTACACAAAAACGTCCCGGTCAGGTTCGTGCCTATGACCTTCAGCCACTCTTCCGCCGGCAACTCCAAGAACGGCACAATCTCTCGCACACCTGCACTGTTTATGAGCACGTCGAGTGATCCCAATCCAGCGACTGCATCATCCACCATTCCTTGCACTGAATCCGGCTCCATCACGTTCACTTGGATAGCAATTGCTTTTCGGCCGAGTCCCTCCACCGCTTGAGCTGTGGCTTGGGCACTTTCAAGGCGCACGTCTGCCGCAGCAATCGCCGCACCTTCTTTGGCAAAGGCCAGACTAGCCGCCCGCCCAATACCGCTCCCGGCACCAGTAATAAGCACGTTGGTCTTTTCGAATCGCATAAAATTCTCCAGAATCTCCAGAGTCTCGAGGCCAAAAGCCTGTACCTTACTTTAATTCTGCAGGCTCGGTATTACTTCTTGAGCAAATAGCTCCAGCGAACGCGTAGATTTTTTCGGATCCATCCCCGCCAGCTGCGTACTCATAATAAAATGCGTACACTGAAACTCCTTTTGGAAACGTTGCATCTTTTCGGCAACTTGATTCGGCGTACCGATCATGACCGCCTCGCCAAAAGCTGAGTTGCGCAGTTCTTCAGGCTTCTTAAATGTCCACACATCTTTATCGCCCGGCGCGTCATTGGCCTCGGCAAGGATATGGCCGTAGAACTCCATCATGCTGAAGAGATGCTGCTGGCATTCCGCCCATGCCTGGTCTTCCGTGTCAGCAATATATACCAAGCGCAACTGGGCAATATTGAATTCATCAGGGTTGCGGCCACATTTTTTGAGCTCATCGATATACCAGGGGGCTGGATCAGGGCCGAGTGTCGCCATGAGATGGCAGCCCGTCTGCGCCACTCGGCGGGTCGCTTTTTCCGCACGAGCGCCGATCCATAGCGGCATGGGTTGTTGAACCGGCTTAGGACTCAGAGTGAGATCTTTGACTTGCGTAAAACGTCCGTCAAAGGTGACATTGTCTTCGGTCCAGACTTTTTGTATGAGCTCGATCCCTTCACGCATCCGAGCTGAGCGTTCTTTACGCGGCATACACAGCGCATCGAACTCCATATACGAATACCCCTGCCCCACGCCCAAGTCGAACCGCCCATTGGACCAAATATCCGCACAGGCCGAATCTTCAGCAACCCGAATAGGATGTTGAAACGGGAGCAGCAAAATAAATGTCCCTATACGAATCTGGCTGGTCCGCGTCGCAATCGCAGCTGCCGTCGGCAGTAGGGAGGGATTGTATCCATCCTGCGTAAAATGATGCTCGGTCAGCCAGACATTGTCATAGCCGAGCTCTTCAGCCCGTATCGTTTGCTCTAACAACGCGTTGTATAGCTCGGGGAACGGTCGCCGCCAGGGTTTGGGGTTTCGGAAATCCTGCATAAATCCAAATTTCATACAATCGCCCTCCTTTTTGTGAAAACCCGACTCGGTCGTCACAATTCGCTTTATCACGCCTTCACCCCGACACTCAAAGCCCCCCAAAGCCCTCCAGAATCGCGCCCGTGCGCCTGGGACACGCACCCAGAAAATACTTCAGAACCGAAAACGACTGCAAACTGCCCTAGAATGAGCCATATTGGCCCATAAATTAAGCTGATTTGGCCATTATAGGGCACCGGCCATGCCCGATATAAAGTATAATCGTTACTACAGACAGCCCATGAACAAACGCATTTCTATCGATCAGCTCCGGCCTGGCATGTTCATCGTGAAGACGGACCAGGCATGGCTGAAGACTCGCCCACTCCCTCCCAAGCGGGACAAGCTCCTGCTCACGAAGAGAGCACAAATGCCGCAGTCCAAGTAGTCTTTACACAGGAGGAACAGTCTATACTTGATGCGGCACTAGAGAATATGGCGGGCGATCAAGACCTCTTGAACGAAACAATCGCCGTATTTCTAGCTGAGTATCCGAATACCCTGAAACGCATCCAGATGGCGACTAAGGCA
>CAUZQN010000638.1:0-2603 GCA_963581605.1 uncultured Binatia bacterium (SeqCode) | reverse complement strand
GTGAGCTTAAATTGTGCACCGTGTTCCTGGCTGATCCAGGCCAGCGCCGCCTCTGCGGCGGGTTTCAACTCGTTAGGGATTTCCTCAACGACGTTCGGCATACAGACCTCCGGAGTCACTCATCGGACGTTGCTTCGGCACGTTGCTTCGGAGCGCATTGTAGCATCCAGTCCCTCAGCAGCGCTCTCATGGCCGAAGCATAGAGTGCTTTTACACTCCCTGGTTGCAAAAAAGTCAAGCCCGAATTGTCGGCCATCGCCTGGTATTGAACTCGGACTACTGCCTCGTACAGTGGAGGATAGATTCGTACATATCGCTGCTTGTACATTCCACTTCAAGTCTGACTTTTTCGCGCTGTGCGAATAACCCGGCAGATGGTGACGCCCTTAATGTCGAAATTGTAGATTACCACTAAGGAGAAAAGGTGATCATGGCCAAGCAACTCGCACCCATTACCCCAGGCGAAATTCTCCGAGACGAATTCATGGCGGAATATGGTTTAAGCCAAAATAGGCTGGCGCTCGCCTTGCACGTACCAGTGTCTATTATCAATCGGATCGTGAACAATAAATATCGGATTAATGCTGAGCTGGCGCTGAGGTTGGCAGCGTATTTTGGTACGTCGGCTCAGTTCTGGATGAATCTGCAAACGAGCTATGACCTGCGGATGGTCGAGCGCCAGAGTGGAGCAAAAGTGAAGCAAGAAGTCCAACCAGTTCAGTTGGAACCTGTGGCATCATAGGTTGACAATGCCTCCGGCGGCATTGAGCCGGGGCACTCCATCGCCTACAATTCTGTGTGTGGTAAATACACAGACCCGTTTCTCTCCTGTCCAGCAGGTCACCCTGGGCCTGATCCAGATGGCGTGCACTGATCAGCCCCAGGATAATCTAGACACAGCCGTACACCACATCCAGAATGCAGCCCAGCAGGGAGCACAAATCATTTGCCTCCAAGAACTCTTTCGTTCCCAGTATTTCTGCCAAAGTGAAGATGTAGAGCGTTTTCAACTTGCCGAGACCATTCCGGGCCCAACGACACAGCGGTTGAGTCAGCTTGCCGCCGACCATCAAGTCGTGCTGATCGTACCCGTGTTTGAAAAGCGAGCTGAGGGGGTCTTTCATAATACTGCCGTCGTCATTGATGCCGACGGCAGCCTGATCGGGAAGTACCGCAAAATGCATATTCCCGACGATCCCCTGTATTACGAAAAATTTTACTTTACACCTGGGGATCTCGGATTTCAGACGTTTCAAACTCGCTACGCACGGATCGGCGTTCTCATATGCTGGGATCAATGGTTCCCAGAGGCAGCCCGCTTAACCGCCCTGAGTGGGGCTCAGATCCTCTTTTACCCTACTGCCATAGGCTGGCATCCGGCAGACGATGCCCAAGAACACCAGGTCCAGCAGGACGCCTGGCAGACCGTCCAACGTGGCCATGCGATCGCAAATGGGGTGTATGTTGCGGCCGTCAACCGCGTCGGCCAAGAAGGTGAACTCAATTTCTGGGGGACATCGTTTGTGAGTGACCCGTTTGGCCGTGTGCTCAAACGGGCCGGCGCTGACGGTGAAGCAACCCTGATTGTTCCGTGTGACCTCACTGCCATTCAAACAACCCGGCAGTATTGGCCGTTTCTGCGTGATCGCCGTATTGATGCATACGGGGATATGAACCGGCGCTATATCGATTGAGCAGTGCTGGTTTTCAGAGGTCGCCTTCCTGCGATGAGTCTTCCCTCCCGAGATGCAATCCCCTCCCCCGCGAGTTTGGGCTTCCGCATGCCAGCAGAGTGGGAGCCTCACGCCGCCACCTGGTTGGCCTGGCCACATAATCAAGAAACCTGGCCGGGGAAGTTTGCAACCATCCCGCAGGTCTATGTCCAGCTGGTCAACGCTCTACACCAGACCGAGCATGTCAATATCTGCGTCAATGATGCCTCCACTGCCGCTAGCGTGCGGCAACAGCTGCACGCGGCAGGGGTCGCACTCTCCCAGGTTACCTTATACGAGATCCCAACCAACGACGCCTGGGCTCGTGACCACGGCCCGATCTTTCTCACTCGACGGCACACCGACACAGCCGAGCTTGCGCTGACAAACTGGACGTTCAACGCGTGGGGATCGAAATATCCGCCCTGGGACTTGGATAATGCAGTCCCGCAACAGATTGCAAAGCACCTGGGCATAACACCTTTTACCCCAGACCTGGTGCTCGAAGGTGGGTCCATTGATGTGAATGGGTGTGGCATGCTGCTCACGACCGAATCGTGTTTGCTCAACCCAAATCGCAATCCGACACTGAGCCGCTCAGATATTGAGGATACACTCCGGGCCTATCTCGGCGTTACCCATATCGGATGGCTGGGAGACGGTATCGTGGGCGACGACACGGACGGGCATATAGACGACATCGCCCGGTTCGTGAATCCCACCACAGTCGTGTGCGCTGTAGAAGACGACCCGACTGATGTGAATTATAAACCACTCCAAGATAATCTCGAACGGCTGCAGCATATGACGGATCAGGCCGGCCAACCGCTCCACGTCCTTCCTTTGCCCATGCCTAATCCCGTCAAACAGGCAGGCGAGAATGCAGGCGAG
>CAUZQN010000637.1:0-2603 GCA_963581605.1 uncultured Binatia bacterium (SeqCode) | reverse complement strand
TCGCCCGTCAGGTCACTCCCCTAGGGCAAGCTCACCTCTTCAATCAGGCCATTATGGATATTGGGGCAACAATCTGTACCGCACGCACGCCCCATTGCCCCAAGTGTCCACTCCGCCCGGTGTGTCGGAGTGTCGGTACGGCGAGTTCCGTAAATTCTTCAGAATCTATAGATTCTGCAAGTTCTACAGGCTTGGTTTGACGCTCTCGGGGTTCTCCCGTATAGTAGGCTTCCAATGGCCCGGTAGATTCACTAGGCGGGTCATGAGGTCACCCAAGCGTGTCGGTTGTTGCCATTATCCCTGCTCGCTACGGTTCAACCCGATTCCCAGGGAAACCTCTCGCTTTACTCCGGAACAAGCCGATGATCCAGCACGTTTATGAGAGGACGTGCCTCGTGCGCGGTCTTGATCGCGTTCTGGTTGCTACAGATGATCAGCGGATTGCGCAAACTGTGGAAGACTTTGGTGGGGAAGTGACGATGACCAGCTCAACACATCCGACCGGCACGGATCGCTTAGCCGAAGCGGCCCAACCGTTACATGCCGATGTGATTGTCAACGTCCAAGGCGACCTGCCCTTTTTTCCCCCACGTATGGTTGAGGACGCAGTCGCCCGCCTGCACGAGACACCCGCTGCCTCTATGGCCACTGTCAAAACGCCGATCCATACTGAGGAAGAATGGTCTAATCCTAATGTTGTCAAAGTCGTCACTGACAAGAAGGGTTTTGCGTTGTATTTCTCCCGGAGTCCGATTCCGTTCTCTCGCGATCAGCACCCCATGTCGCAAGGACATCCGGAAGTCTTGGCTTATCGCCATATCGGCCTGTATGTCTACCGCAAGGATTTTCTCTTGACCTTCGCCCGCCTTCCTTCTACACCTCTTGAAGAGCTAGAAAAGCTTGAACAGCTGCGTGCCCTCGAATGGGGGTATCACATCAGTGTTACAGAAACAGAACGGCCCACCATTGAGGTCGATACCCCAGAGGACCTCGCACGCGCAGAGGAGGCACTGCCATGAGTAATGTTGGGAAGGATGGGCGAAAAACAAAGTTCATTTTCGTCACCGGCGGGGTGGTTTCCTCCCTTGGGAAAGGGCTGGCGGCTTCTTCGATCGGTGGCCTTTTGGAGAGCCGCGGCCTAACAATCACTATGCTCAAAATGGACCCGTATATCAACGTCGATCCAGGCACCATGAACCCCTTCCAGCATGGAGAGGTCTTTGTCACCGACGATGGAGCCGAGACCGATCTCGATTTGGGCCACTACGAGCGCTATGTCTCGACCCGCATGACTCGCAAAAACAGCTTCACCACCGGCCAAGTCTATGATGCGGTCATCGCCCGCGAGCGACAAGGAGATTATTTGGGTGGGACTGTCCAAGTCGTCCCTCATATTACGGATGAAATCAAGCGCCGTATCCTAATTGCCGCAGAGGGCTTTGATGTCGCCATTTGTGAAGTCGGAGGAACGGTGGGTGACATCGAGAGTTTACCGTTCCTGGAAGCAATTCGTCAGTTCCGTTGGGATTGGGGCAAGGAGCATGTCCTGTATATCCACCTCACCCTTGTCCCCTTTCTTTCAGCCGCCGGCGAACTGAAGACGAAGCCCACACAACATAGCGTCAAAGAGCTCACCAGTTTAGGCATCCAGCCGGATCTCCTGCTGTGCCGTACGGATCGTTATCTTGAGCCAGCTATCAAAGCCAAAATCGCCCATTTTTGCAACGTTGATGAACGCGACGTCATCACAGCGAAAGATGTCGAGAGCGTCTACGATGTGCCCCTGGTCTTTCATCAAGAAGGGCTTGACGAGCGCATCGTCGAAAAGCTCAATATGTGGACCGGGGCGCCAAACCTCAGCCGCTGGGAAAAGATTGCGCACACGTTTCGCAATCCGACCGGTCATATCAACATCGCCATGGTTGGCAAATACGTCGAGCTGGTCGATTCATACAAGAGTATCAATGAATCCCTCGCCCATGGCGGCTTTGCCAACGAGTGTCGCGTTGACGTGGCCCATATTGACTCAGAACAACTGGAAAACGACATTTTCCCAGACACCTTCCAGCAGGCGGACGGTATTCTCGTACCTATGGGATTTGGCCAACGTGGGGCAGAAGGAAAAATTGCGGCAATACGCTATGCCAGGGAAAACGGCATTCCCTTTTTAGGCGTTTGTTTTGGCATGCAGATGGCAGTGGTCGAATTCGCCCGCCATGTCTGCGGCCTTGAAAACGCAAACTCAACCGAGGTCGATGAAACAACCCCCGACCCCATTATTGCCCTGATGGACGAGCAGCGTACAATCGTCGCCAAAGGCGGAACGATGCGACTTGGGGCCTATCCGTGCATTCTCTCGGACAACAGCCTCACGCTCAGCCTGTATCAGCACAAACAGATATCAGAGCGCCATCGGCATCGGTACGAATTTAACAATGCGTACCGCGAGCTGCTGACTTCCAAAGGTATGATCTTGAGCGGCCTGTCACCTGACGGGACGCTGGTAGAAGCCATTGAGCTGCGTGATCATCCCTGGTTTATCGGGGTACAGTTTCACCCAGAATTCAAATCACGCCCTTTCGAGTGCCATCCACTGTTTAGCG
>CAUZQN010000636.1:0-2603 GCA_963581605.1 uncultured Binatia bacterium (SeqCode) | reverse complement strand
GGCACACATGGCATACCACAGCGGCGTGGCGCCATTGATCCCGGACACATCGACCTCGTGGATCTCAGCCCCAAGGTCTTTAAAAACCTGCACCGTGGCCAGAACGGCGTTCCGCACCACCGGGTCCACACCTTTTGTGCAGTATGATTCGTCAACGCCAATCCGAAGGCTTCCGGCTCCGTTGTACACGGTATCCATATAATCGCGCACAGTTTCGCGTCTGGTCGTAGGATCCTTGGGATCGAACCCGGCAATCGTCCGGAGAATGGCTGCGGCATCAGCCACACTACGGGTCATAGGGCCAACATGGTCAAGGGTTTCTCCCAAGGGAAACACGCCATAGCGGCTGACTTTGCCATACGTCGGCTTAACACCAACAATGCCACAACAGGCTGAAGGAAAGCGGATCGAGCCGCCCGTATCTGAGCCTAACGAGCCAAAACACAGCGAGGCTGCGGTTGCGGCTCCGGACCCACTCGACGAAGCTCCGGGCCAATGCTCCGCGCTCCACGGATTGATCGGCGGTTGCATGGACGGGTGATAGCCGGACAAGGCAAACTCAGTCATGGCCAGTTTGCCCAGCATGACTGCGCCCGCTTCGTAAAACCGGTCGACCACCGTCGCATTGAAAGTCGGTTTATGGTCGGCATAGATCGGAGACGCGGCCGTGGTGGGAATACCTTTGGTGTAACACAGGTCTTTCACTGCAATCGGAATCCCATGCAGCAGCCCCCGATACCTACCGTTTTGGATTTCTTGTTCAGCCGCTTTGGCCTGTTCCAGAGCTAGGTCTGAGGTGACAGTGATATAGCTGTGAAGCTTACCATCCAGACTGGCAATGCGGTCGAGCATGGCTTGGGTCAGCTCGACTGGTGAGACTTCTTTGTTCTTGATGAGTTCGGCAACCTCAGTCAGCGTTTTGGTACAGAGTTCGGAAACGTTCGGCATGGTCTGGCCCTCCTTACAAAAATAGACGACAGCTAGGGAATGTCATTCTGAGCATAGCGAAGAATCTCTCAGGTTGCGGTCAAAGTAAGCTCTTCGTATCCGCCCCGAGTGACAGAATCTAGTTGATCTTGCTCTTAGCACTTTCTCTTGCGGAAAGGAAAGCTACAATGCACCGTAATGGCGTACCATCCCGCCCTCCTGCGGGCAGTCAAAGATTTTAATTCCGGCCGCTACTTCGAGGCCCACGAATATCTGGAAGAAGCCTTGGACGACGTGGAGGACGATGACAATACCTGGGAGATGTTTGTCGGCCTGATTCAAATCGCGGTGGGATATCATAAATGTTCGTCGGGCTATCCTGGTGGAGAGAAGATGCTCGGACTAGGATTAAAGAAAGTCATTCCTTTGCCAGATGAGTGCGCAGGAGTCCGTTTGGAGGCGCTCAGGCGGCGAGTACGCTCAGATCTCGAGCAAGGGCAAAACATGCATGACGATCCACCAAGAATTCAATTAGTTCGCCTCAACTGAAAGGAGAATACATATGGCGTTCAAGATGAAGATAGACAGATGTGCAAATGCGAAGGTCTGGCTCATGACCATCATCTTCATGGCCGGCTTCGGCTTCCTCTCTTCCCCTGCAGATGCAGACCATCACGAGTCCTCCGAAGCCGCCCTTCAACAAGCCCCGCCGTTAGACTTGGCCGTTGTCGATAAACTGCTCACGACTACGCGCACGGTGCGCAGACGGCTCGATCTTACGCGACCGGTTGAACCAGAGATCATTGAGGAAGCCATTGAGATAGCCATTCAAGCGCCGAGCGGCAGCAATCGCCAAAACTGGCGTTTTATGGTGGTCACCGACCCGGACAAGAAGAAAGTGATTGCGGACCTGTACGCCAAGAGCTTCAAGGATTATGCGGGGCCGCGTCCAGCAGACAAGCCAACCACCTCAGGCGGGCGCATTGCCGCCTCGGCCTGGCATTTGGTTGACCATATGCACGAAGTACCTGTGCTTATCATTGCCTGTATTGAGGGCCGATCCGAAAACCCAAGCCCAATGGCGCAAGCGGGATTGTATGGATCGATCCTCCCATCCGCCTGGTCGTTGATGCTCGCACTACGTGCCCGAGGACTCGGCTCCGCCTGGACCACCTTGCATCTTGTCCACGAAAAAGAAGCCGCGCAGGTACTCGGTATCCCCGACTCTGTTACCCAAGCCGTCCTCCTACCCGTGGCCTACTACACAGGCAAGGATTTTAAACCTGGCCATCGCCGTCCAGGCAAAGAGGTCACGTATTGGAATACGTGGGGGGAGGGACGCTAAGCACGGCAGTCCCACATCTACAGCCATGCTTTATTCTTCGACGAAAGAAAGCGCTTGGTTAAGTATATGGTCGGAAAGGTACATACCGGATTAACGAAGCTTTTCTAAAATCGGTCGTGCCGCTGGGATAATACCTTTTTGCTTCGCCGTTAGAACGAGGCCAAGGGTTCCACGGATAGGAATATCGAGAGTAGTGGCACAGCGTCGAGCAGCAAGGTCGTCAACAATGGCCTCCGTTCCCGGATGGCCATACGCCCAAGCGAGTACAGCAGACTCGCCCTCCTCCAGATCCCAATTACGTATTTTGCTTGCGACTTGGGGCGTAGTCACG
>CAUZQN010000635.1:0-2605 GCA_963581605.1 uncultured Binatia bacterium (SeqCode) | reverse complement strand
TACGGGCCTGTGTATCCCCAGCCAGGCTGCTGAACATAAATGATCTCAGGGTTGATGGCTTTGAGGGTATCGTAACCCAGGCCCCATTTACGCATAGTCTCCGCAGTAAACGCCTCAACCACAACATCACTGATCGCGACGAGCTGTTTAAACAGCTCTCGCCCTTTGGGGTCCTTCATATTGAGGCTGATCCCACGCTTGCCGGCATTAATATCGTTGAAGTAGCCGCCGCGATTAACGCTCTGGACCTTGTCCTTGTCGAGGCCGGTGAGATCCATTGCCGCCGCTTTCTCCGTCTGCCCCTTTTGGTCTGGCGCAAACGGCGGCATATAGCGCAAGAAGTCGAGTCGATCGCGCCATTCCACGCGGACCACCTCAGCGCCGAGACTGGCTAACAGGCGCGGCCCACCGGCTCCAGCCAGCAACCAGGTGAGATCAGCAATCCGAACGCCTTCGAGTGGTCTCACATTTCCCTCATGACTTCCGTGGGAGCAATTCAGGAATTGCCCCTACCCACGTCTAAATAATACCCTTTTCTTTGAGGGCCGCCAACTCTTCCGGGCTCAGGCCGAGCTGGCCGCAAAATACATCTTTATTATGCTCACCGATCAATGGCGCACGCGGTCCTTCTCGCCACGCACATTCATGCGCTAACATCGGCGCCCCAGTATACGTAAAAGACTCGTTCAATTCGGGGTGTTCAACCTCAGTAAAAGTTGCCCGGGCTTGCCACTGCTCATCCTCAGGGTTTTCTTCCGGGCGTCGAATCGGCGACCACGGGATGCTCCGTTCCTGGGCTTCATGCCAGATTTCTTCCATGCCAAATGCGGCCACACACGCGGCTTGGACGTCGGAAAAATGTTCGGCAAAGGCCCGCCCTTTGCGATTTGCAGGGTCGGTGTATTTCTCCTGGGTCAGATCACCCCCCTGGCCTTTACTATCCAAAAAGTCGACTAGGGTTTCATATCCGCCAGGAAACGGGTTCGGCAGGATGATGGCATAGCGGTCGTCCTTGGTCGGAAACTGCACTTCCGGACCGACCGCAGGCTGGGCGTGACGCCCGGTCTGGCGATAACACGGCGTCTGGTTATAAATCCAATACGGCACATCGATCTCAGTGCAGACGCTTACCGCTTGGTGTATGGGCACCTCGATCATGTCGCCAATGCCAGTCGTTTCCCGACCGATCAGTGCCCCCACGGTGGCAATAAATGCCTGGTTGCCAACAATGTGATACGCGTGCCACATCTGCGGCGCGATGGGCGGCGTGTCGTACGATCCATCCTCTTTTGGATTATAGCCACAGCACATCATTTGCCCACCCAGCGCCAGGTGGACCAGATCGTTGGCTTTGTAGTCACGCCAGGGCCCGCTCCGACCAAAGGCAGGCAGACTGACATAGATCAGACGCGGGTTGAGTTGATGCAGGGCTTGCCAATCAAGGCCGAGCTTTTCGAGTCTCTCTCCAGGCTGCGCATCAAGCAGGACGTCAGTTTCGACAATGAGCTTTTTGAGCAATTGTGTGCCGGTTGGTGTCTGAATATCGAGCGTGGCACCACGCTTACCGAAGTTGTAGTGCCAGAAGTAGAGGCTGCGTTCTGGCCGTTCCTCGTCATGATAGAAGGGGCCGATTCGGCGGGTCGCTTGTCCTCCCGGCGGCTCAATTTTGAGCACGTCGGCGCCTGCTCCTGCCAGCAGTTTACCGCAGAATTCCCCCTGTTCGTCTGCAAGCTCTAGAACTTTTACATCGAACAGAAAGCCGTCCATGCTCTCCCCATCGCTATAGCCTACGCCCCAGGAAAGAGGGCCTCTCGACCCCCCCTCCTTCAGTCCTGGGGGTTCCCCGAGGTCTCCACACAACCCGGCTACGCGCTGTGTGGAGATGGTCAGGAAGTCATAAGATGCATCAAAATCGGTCTGCCCTCTCTCTAGGCCGTCCTTCTTGGAAGCGAGACCAGGTCCACATTGTGCACCTTATGAGTTACCACGAGTGTCTGCGCGCCCAGCAGCTCGCCCGCTTCACTCTCCAGGATGCTTACGGCCAAGGCCTTGAGTGGTTCTAGGTAGTCGTCCAATTTCGTAAAACTCGTTAACGCCCAGTGCCGTACAGCCCACGACTGGGCTAATACCAGTAAACAGTGTGCCTTCAGGTGAATATTCCCAGCCGGAAAAGCACCTTGTTCGACTCCGTAGGCAATGATGCCCTCATAAAAGCTCTGTATCCTCTCTTCGCCTGCAAGAAACCGCTTTCGTTCCGTTCTGGTGAGTGACTTCGTTTCCTGGTAGGCCAGGACGGTATAGCGTCGCAACTCGTCAGTCAGAGCGGCATAGCGTTCATAGACATGCAGAAAAATATCCCGGGGACTGGTCTCGTCCTGCTTCAGCCGCTCGAATTCAGCTCGTTGTTCTTGCAGCATACGCTCAGCTCGAGACTGGCTATAAGACAAGAGAAAAAAGAGAATTTCTTCCTTGCTGATAAAGTAATTAAACACCGAACCAACGCTGACTCCCGCTTTTTGTGCAATCTCGCGCACGCTGGTGTTATGATAGCCGTCTTGAAGAAAGAGGCTAAGCGCGGCAGAAGCAATACGGTCCTTGCCTTCTT
>CAUZQN010000634.1:0-2606 GCA_963581605.1 uncultured Binatia bacterium (SeqCode) | reverse complement strand
TGACAAAAGCCAAAGGCGCTTGCAAAGAGTGGAGCGGCGACAAAAACAAGGGTGCCTGTCGCAGGGAGTAAACCGAACTCATGCAGAAAAACAACCGGGACAATGACATAGGTGAAATAATCAACAATGTCATCGAGCTTTGCCCCGTCGACCCACGGCAGGACCCGTTTGACCTGGACCGCCCTGGCCAGGGAGCCATCCGTAGCATCAATCAGTACGGCCACTAACATCCAGACAAAGGCCAGCCGCGCATTGCCGACAAAGATGGCCTGCAGGGAAAGAAACCCGGCAATAAGACCGGATGCGGTGTAGGCGTGGACCGCCCAAGCCGCGGCACGCGTCAGCCACGATGGGTGAGATGTCTCATGCCTCACTTTAGGTGAGGCGCTGCGGGCTGAGGGTGGGCTCATAGAGGATTTGGATGAGATTGCCATCTGGGTCCGTACAATACAGGGAGCGGCTGCCATCACGATGTGTTCGTGGCGGTTTCACTACAGGTATGCGGCGTGTCTCCAAGGCTGCCGCTGCCTGATCAACATCTTCCGGACGCGGGACAATAAAGCCGAAGTGATCGAGGCGTTGTCCGTGTTGAACGATTCCATCGGCAGCCCGATGCAGCGCCAGATTGTCACAGCCTGAGGACAGATAGGCATTGTCGGGATCCGGCTGCCAGACAACCTGCATGCCAAATAGGCTTGTGTAGAACTCAACCGCAACACCAACATCGGTCACATTCAAGGCCAGGTGACGTAAGCCGGAATTCGGAATTGCTGCTTGTGCAGGCATGTTTACTCTCTTCAAGACTGTGAGGGCTATTGAAAAACTGTGAGGGCCATTGTGGCAAATTCAACCTGCGTTGGGTAGAGTGGCTAGAGTTTTTTGAGAAACAGGTAGAGTTCACCGCTTTGGGCCATGAGGCCGGCCTCCGGCTGTGGACCGCTACCCCAATAAATATCCGCGCGTCCTGGACCGGTAATGGCTGCGCCGCGATCCTGGAGTGCTACAAACCGAGAAAACGATAGCCAAGAGACCTGCTCGTTGCCGTTGAGTTGTGGCTTTTTGGTCACAATAAAGCCGACGGCCCCAGGCGGATACCAGCCTGGATCCGTGGCGATGGAGCGACCCGGAGTGAGGGCGACGCCTAAACTCCCGAGGGGGCCTTCGGAGACAACGCGAAAGAAAATATAGCGTGGATTATGGAAAAGGATCTGATCCCGTTCAGTTGGATGCCTGCGCAAGTAGCGACGGATTGCTTGAGCAGAGGCCTCACCAGGCCCAAGCTTGCCTTGCTTGAGCAGACGTTTACCAATACTGCGATACGGCCAGCCATTTGAGGCGGCATACCCGATCCGAAACCAGGTCCCATCCGGCAGGCGGATTTTCCCTGAGCCTTGGATGTGGAGGAAAAAACGCTTAATCGGACTATCAAGCCACACGAGCTCTTTGTGCTGATGGGCGAGAATTCCTTGCCCATCAATCTGGGCACGCGAGAAATAGGGCACGAGCCGCCCATTGGCGACGCGGCCATACACTTTCTCCTCAAATGGGCGTGTCGCAAATTGCGCAGCATCAACCTCGACCAGGTCCGTGGGGCGACGGTACACGGCATAGCGGTAGCGTGCGGTCCGAATAAAACTGCCGCGCAACTCAGGCTCATGATAGCCGGTGAAGAGAACCGACGCTGTCGCTCGATACAGGTCGAAATCGCGCTGCAGCGCTGCAGTCCAATCGCCGGGCTGATCGAGCAGGGCGAGGAATGCGGTGAGGCTGTCGCGTAGCCGATCTATACTAATGCGTTTCCGTCCAAATGCCACAGTCTGAGCCCCGGGCTTATGCTTAAGTGCCGCCATGCTTTGGCGCAGAACGGCTTGCAGCGACTGCCGGTCAAGATCATCAACCAAAGGTGGAATCTGATGTGCCGCAAGGCGTGTGAGAACGGGCTGGGCGTGACTAGACGGAACAAAAAATAGAAGGGGAGAAAACCAAGCCAGTACAAGCGACTGGACAAGCAGTCGGGCAAGCGTACGGTGAATCATCTTCAGCTGCCCCGCATTTCCCACTCTCCACCTCTCCGACATAGGTAAAAGGACTCTTTATGTCTGACCGTATTGTGCAAGGTCTGTTGTCAGGCCGCGTACACTTCTTGGGCGGCATGGAGGCCAGCCCCGATGGGGCACCTGTGTCCCTGTTGTTGCAGCACGGCCTCAAGCGCACTCAAGACGAGGAGGACATTGCTCCGGGTGCTGGACTCGCCCATCAGGCCGATGCGCCAGACTTTTCCTTTGAATGCGCCTAATCCGGCGCCAATCTCAATATTATACTCTGCCAAGAGTTGCTGTCGGATCGCAGCCTCATCAATCCCGTCAGGAATCGTGACGCTATTAAGCATCCACAGGCGACAGCCTTCTTGAGCGGCAAGCTGCATGCCCAGCGCGTCTAGCCCGGCAGCTAATGCGAGGTGATTACGTTCGTGGCGACGGAAGCGTGCTTCCAGTCCTTCTTCTAGGACCAGGCGCAAGGCTTCTCGCAGAGCATAATTCATGGAGATGGGAGCAGTATGATGATAGACGCGCTCTTCACCCCAATATTTTTCAAGCAGGGTCAGA
>CAUZQN010000633.1:0-2609 GCA_963581605.1 uncultured Binatia bacterium (SeqCode) | reverse complement strand
CGGCGTACGATTACCCATTCGCCCGCATACTGGACAACTGCGGTATTGATTTTATTCTGGTCGGCGATTCCTTAGGAACGGTCGTTCAAGGCGCCGATACGACCTTACCGGTCAGCATGGATGAGATGGTCTACCATACTCGTCTGGTCACGCGGGCACGGCCACGGGCGTTGGTTGTGGGGGATATGCCTTTCCTGTCCTACCAGGTCGGGATTTGTGACGCGATTGCCAACGCGGGGCGTTTGCTCAAGGAAGGGGGCGCCGAAGCCGTCAAGCTGGAAGGCGGGGTGAATATCGCCCGAGTCATCAAGGCCATCGTGAACGTTGATATTCCGGTCATGGGCCATATTGGACTCACTCCACAGTCTGTCCACCGTATGGGGGGCTATAAAGTCCAGGGCAAGAAATCCGGCCGCCAGCCGGGCGCACGCGAACGTTTAATCGAAGATGCCCAAGCCGTGGCTGATGCCGGGGCGTTTGCCGTAGTCCTGGAAGGCGTTCCTATGGATTTGGCTGGCGAAGTGACTGAGATGTTGCCCATCCCGACTATTGGCATTGGTGCTGGTCCGCACTGCGACGGGCAGATCTTGGTTATTCATGACCTGCTCGGCTTGTCCGGGGATTTTTCTCCCAAATTTGTCAAACGCTACGCCAATCTGGAGCAGACGATTTCAGATGCTGTGAGCGCTTATATCAGCGACGTACGGGATGAAGCATTTCCGCAGGACGAACACTCGTTTCACTGATTTCCTACACCTTCAGACGGTTGAAGACATGGGGGAGCCCGGTCGGTGAAGATCATCCAAACGGTTAAAGGCATACAACGCTGGTCAGAAGAGCAGCGTCTGGCCGGAAAAACGATCGCCTTTGTCCCCACCATGGGCTTTCTGCATGAGGGCCATCTGAGCCTGGTGCGCGCAGCCCAACAATGCGGAGACGTTGTGGTGGTATCGATTTTCGTCAATCCCATGCAGTTCAACCAATCGTCCGATTTTGATACATACCCACGTGACGGAGCACAGGATGAACGCCTGCTCGAAGAACTTGGGACGGATGTATTATTGATGCCGCCAGCGTCTGAAGTATATCCCCAAGACTTTCAGACTGGGATTGAAGTGGAGAAAGTCAGCCTGCCGCTGTGTGGAGCGTTTCGACCCGGCCATTTTCGTGGGGTGGCTACGGTTGTGGCCAAACTGTTCAATATGGTCAAACCCCATAGTGCTCTGTTTGGTGAGAAAGATTTTCAGCAGTGCGCGGTCATCAAACGCATGGTTCAAGATCTCAATTTCGATATTGACATTGTAGTCATGCCCATCATCCGGGAAGCCGATGGGCTGGCCATGAGTTCACGCAACGCACGCCTCAGCCCGGCTGAGAGAGAAGTAAGCCTGTGTGTCTCGCGTGCACTCAATACGGCTCAAGCCTGTGTTGCCAGTCAGCAGTGCACTGCAGCGAGCATCCTGCAAGCAGTCCAAGACGTGTTAGGCCAGAACGCTGCCGTGCGTATCGAGTACGCGTCTTTGTGTCATCCGGACACCTTAGAAGAGGTTGAAGAGATGTCCGGTCCCACGCTGCTGGCCATTGCCGTCTGGGTCGGCGACGTACGCCTTATTGACAATCGCGTGCTACAATAGCCCTCAGCTATTCGCTATTCTCTCGTAGAGATCAACTGTCAGCGAGCTGTCTGCGGACGGGAGATTTTTTCGGCTTCCCTTCTGGTGAGCAGCCTCGGAATACGAGAGAATGGGACTGAGAGTTCAGTATGGCCAAACAAGAAAGCGGCGAAAAAAATATATGTATCAATCGTAAAGCGCGCCACGACTATATCATTACCGAGACGCTTGAAGCCGGGATCGTGCTGAGTGGCCAAGAGGTGAAATCTCTGCGTGATGGCCGAGCGCATCTCAAAGATAGTTATGGCCGTATCAACAAAGGTGAGGCATTTCTCTTGAACGCCCACATCAGCAACTACGAACCGGCCCATTATGTGAACCAAGACCCCACTCGGACGCGCAAACTCCTGCTACACAAAAAGGAAATCATGCGACTGATGGGAAAAACAAAAGAGCGCGGATTGACCCTGGTCCCGCTTCGCTTATATTTCAAGCAAGGTCGGGCCAAAGTGGAGCTGGCTTTGGCCAAAGGCAAACGCACGTATGATAAGCGCGCTGCCATTCGTGAACGTGAGATGAAGCGCGAAGTCGAACGGGCGATGCACAGGAGGACAGGCTAGGGGGGATGTTCTCCTCAATGTCTCTACTGCTATACTGACAGACTCTGAAAGGGGGCGATCTGGCTTCGACGTGGGCTAGAAAGCCAAGGCTGCATGCCGGGGTCCTGTCCCGCCCGTAAAACGGACAGACTGCAAATTTAACTGCAGATGATTTTGAATACTCTCTAGCTGCCTAATCGCCGCTAGCGTCTTACCGGTCCGTGCCCGTAGGGCCGATTAAGGCGACACAAATCGGGATAGGGGTTGCATTGCGCCGAGGGGTGCAGGCCCGAAACATCTCTTTGGCTGGTCCGACGGCATCCCGCTCGTAGGAGTCCTGAGGATAAGATTAAAGTACGAGCTACGCATTGTAGATGCCTTGAGTAGACTACTCTCG
>CAUZQN010000632.1:0-2609 GCA_963581605.1 uncultured Binatia bacterium (SeqCode) | reverse complement strand
TCTGTACGAAGCGTTTAAAGGCATTGCGGAATACCACCGCTTCCCTCTGGAATATAGCTCCGTCAGGGCTTCGACTGCACTGGCCCGCTTCTTTATCTGCCATACGGCGGTTTTTTGTGTTGTGGCGGAAAAGGACGGACGCGTCATTGGCGTCAATTTTCTTGATGAGCGTGATACTATTCGCGGGCTGGGTCCTATCGCGGTTGATCCAGCGGTGCAGGAACGTGGCGTTGGCCGGCGCTTGATGCAGGCCGTGATCGAACGTGGCAAGGATGCCGCAGGTATTCGGCTCACCCAGGACGCCTATAACACGCTGGCTATGTCGCTGTACACCTCGCTTGGCTTTGACATTAAAGAGCCGCTGGGGATGCTGAAAGGTAAACCAAAAAGCAAATCTTGGACTGATGTTGAAATCCGTGCGCTCAAGGGCGAAGACCTGGAGGCCTGTGCAAGACTGTGTCAGCAAGTCTACGGCTTTCACCGTACGGGGGAAATGCAAGATGCAGTCAAATATTCGGCTTGCTTCGGCGTTAAACGTGACGGTCGGATTGTTGCGTATACGTATTCCTACACTGCCAAAAGCGAGGAATGGATATTGGCACACGGGGTCGCAGAGACAGATGCTGACATGCAAGCGTTGCTCCTTGGCGTAGCTGAAGTCAGCGCAAGGCCACTCTCCTTCTTGCTTCCTATGCGCCGGGCGGCTTTATTACGGTGGTGTCTGAGTGAGGGCTTGCGTGTGGCAAAGCCGGGCTCGCTCATGACCATGGGGGACTATCAAGAACCACACGGCTGTTATTTCCCGTCTGGACTGTATTAATGCGCTCCGTCTTTAATGCTACAATTCCGAGCCGAATTGAACTCGATTCACCTGCTGTGAGAAAGGATGCATATGGACTACGGAATTGTTTTGCCTCACTTCAGCTCTTTTGCGCATGAGGATCCGGCCAATCGCATCCTGACTGCGGCCACAACGGCAGAGGATCTTGGCTACAGTACGGTGTGGGTAGCGGACCACGTCGTCTTTCCGTCTCAAATCCCAGGCGGCTATGCGTTTAATCCCGAAGATCCATTCCTTGATCCACTCACCGTCCTCGCGGCGCTGGCGTATAAGACATCCAGGATCAAATTGGGTACGGCTGTGCTGATTCTGCCCTATCGGCATCCGTTGGCTGTGGCAAAGGCGTTGGCCACGATAGATGTCTTATCCGGAGGCCGCCTGGTTGTCGGTGTAGGCGCCGGTTGGTTGGAGCAGGAATTTACCGCCTTGGGTACGTCGATCAAAGAGCGTGGCGCCCGAACCGACGAGACCATGGACATCTTCAAGGCGGTCTGGACTCAGAAGACGCCCCAATTTTCCGGCAAGCATTTTCAGTTTGCCGACATCAAATTTATTCCCAAGCCGGTGCAAAAGCCGCATCCGCCTCTTCTTGTCGGCGGTATGAGTAAAGGGGCCTTGCGGCGTGTGGCGCGTCGGGGTGATGGCTGGATTGCTATGGGCAAGGGGCCGGACGATGTGAAACAGCCTCTAGAAATTCTTCGTAAGCTGACGGCGAAAGAGGGCAGAAATCTAGATGACCTACGTATTTGCATGCTGCCGCTCGGTGCGCCAAGTGTTGATCAGCTCATTCAGGATATCCCGCGCTACGCAGACTTGGGCATTCAGCATGTCTATCTGTCTTTCCGGGCCTGGACGGATGAGTTCTCCACGCTGATGGAGCTGATGGAGCATTTTGCTAAGGAAATGAAGTTGTCATAGTAGAGAGAAGGAGGTCTCATGAGCGACAAAACCTGGCCAATTGAACATCCTGACCGTATTCAGCTCTATTCGCTGGCCACACCAAACGGCCAAAAAGCAAGTATCGCACTGGAAGAATTAGCGCTGCCGTATGAAGCGCATAAAGTGAACATCCTGGAGAACGAACAGTTCTCTGAGCAATTTATCGCAGTCTGTCCGAACTCGAAAATCCCCGCTATCGTTGATCCAGATGGCCCGAATGGCGAGCCGTTAGCAATCTTTGAATCTGGCGCGATCCTGCTCCACCTGGCCGAGAAGACGGGTAAACTCCTGCCGTCTGACCCGCGTAAGCGGAGCGAATGTCTGCAATGGCTGTTCTTCCAGATGGCCGGTGTCGGCCCGATGTTTGGACAGTTTGGCCACTTCTATAAATTTGCCAAAGAAAGAATTCCGTATCCCACTGAACGCTATACGAACGAAGCGCGCAGGTTGCTCGGAGTTCTGGAAAAGCGGTTGGAAGGCCGAGATTATTTAATCGACGACGAATACACAATTGCCGATATTTGCACCTTCCCTTGGGTCGGCTGTCTGGATTGGGGCTATGGGGCGCGCGAGTATCTCAAGCTCGACGCAGATTTTCCCCATGT
Source organism: uncultured Binatia bacterium (SeqCode) (assembly GCA_963581605.1). GTDB lineage: Bacteria > Desulfobacterota > Binatia > Bin18 > Bin18 > Bin18. Next base: position 224 of record CAUZQN010000632.1, on the reverse strand, counting down.
CGTCGCCTGGTATACACGTTGCACACAGAAGCCGGCTTCAGTCAGAGGTGCCAAGGTGTGCGCTTTCTCGGACGACTAGAGTTATGGAGACGGAAAGCGGGCCTGACCTTGTTGTTGATATCTTTGTTGCCGGGCGGCTGGTGAGTCCGAGTGAGATACCATCCGCTGTTGTCAGCAAGATCGAAACGGCTGGCTTGGCCTCCGAGTCTGGAACGCTGACGTAC
>CAUZQN010000631.1:0-2624 GCA_963581605.1 uncultured Binatia bacterium (SeqCode) | reverse complement strand
CGCACCAATAATCACCTGGCCAAAGGTCGCGGGGCCTGTATATCCGGGAAAGAGCGAGGCCATGACCTCAACGAAGGCCTGACCGTAATCCGGCGAGACGAGTCGTACCAGGCCAACCACGAACATGAGCATTGCACAAACATGGCAAGGGTCAGCGACACGCTCTTAACATTGATTCTCATAAAACTCCTTTCCTGGGACGCCATCCTACAGCTGATTTGCCAGGCAGTTCAACGGGGACAGGGTTGCGGCTGACGCGGTTACTTGGAGTCCCTATACCTCAAACTGCTGCAGGTGATAGTCCAGGTGCTTCCAGCTCAAGACACCCCACTCGTGGCCCGATAACGGACCGAACATCGGGTGCATAGCCCACTTGGCAACAGGATCCAGCTTGCCGAAGTTCTCGATCAACACGTGGAGCGTGGACACATCATCGTGCCATTCCAAAGGCATGGTCGTGAGCATTTCGGGAGCAGTCTCAATCCTTCCCTTCGGCCATGGCAGCCAGTAGACAAGTAGCTGTCGTAGCGGTCTAAAACGAAGGAGTCCAGGTTTTCCTGCAGTGTCCAGCTCGCCCAAAGCCACACGTAATTGATCGGCAACATGGCACACCATCTGGGCAGCGTGCATCTTCCCCCATTGTCTGGCGCTGTCTGGTTCAAGTCGGTCAACCCTTCTTCGGATTGAAGACCGCGCATCTGCATCAAAGAGCGTCTTCATGGGCCATAGTCCTTAATAATCAAACCGCAGAACTTGATGTTTCGGGATTCAAACGCCTCTAAATTCGAAGCAGTTCGACGGGGACGGGGGTTACGGCTCACGCGGGTGCGCGGCGTCGACAAATTATCGTCTCGGGTACACCAAGAATCCCGGTGTCGTGCACGCGGCCTTCTATTGTGGAAACCTGGCGATACCAAGGCTTCCTCGTATGCCTCCAACCCAGATCTCATCACCTACTTCGATAGCAACGGTACCCAACTTGAAGAAATCATTGCCCTTATAGTCCACGAGTTGTTGCACGTCAAGCGTAGCCGGATTCACCTTCGCAACACGAGCAACCGCCAGTTCACAGGGGCTGGAATCATCGCACCGCGTGACATGGCCGGCAACCACTATATTTCCATCAGTCCCCCAGCGCACGTTGTCTACGTTGAATCCTACTGGGGCCGCATCAATTTGTATCGGGGTTTTTCCCCGTGAAAGGCGCACCAGTGCCTGATCACTCCAGCCGCCGATATAAAACCATCGACCATCTGCAGAAGAAACAAGGCCATTGGGTCCAGGCATCTGGCTTCCCGGCACTTCTGTCCAACCGCTAACTGGATGCCATTCCCACAATTCACCGCCAGCGGTATCAAAATTGGTTGCCGCGATGGTGCCGTTGGGTAAAGCGGTAATTGAGTTGATCCGTCGAGTGCCTTCTGGAGCGACTATACAACCGATCCATTTAAGAACTGGGACGTTACCACGAATATCTAGATTGAATACCTCAATCGCTTCCCGCTCGCCGTGGCCTACAACGTATAAGGTATGCATGCCACCATTACCTTCTCGTAGAGTAAGACCATGGGGTTGAAAGCTGCTGGTGTTTGGGCCTGGGCAGTCTTGATAGGTGGCGGTGTCGTGTTCAGGCAACGAGGCGTTTGCCGGAAATATAACTCGAGAGCTGTAATTGCGAATGTCCACCGCGTAGATCGACCCATCCACATCAGATACCCGACTGGAAGCAATAACCCAGGAAGTATCTGGAATCTGATACAAATCTTCAGGATTTATGGGGCCACAGACAAATTGAACTTCGCCATCCGGATCACAGGTCTGGGCGGCGAAAGCATTTATGCCGCATAGGCTTAGGAGCAGAAAGCAGGAAAAGATATATCGTGACATGGGAGTCACCTCCGGAAATTGTTCTTCTTGAGCTCAGATTTGTAACACAGGACCTGGGACGATAGGAGGGATTAACGCACCCCCGTTGACGGTCAGCACAGCGAGAACGACGAAGAACCGAGCGTAGTGCGTCATCGGCTCTCTCAGATGCATCGGAGCGCAGGAGTACCGAAAGGGGATCATCTGTCGGAGGCCTGTTCGGCGAGAAACTCGCGCGCGAGCAGACGCGCGCCCTGCCGAATCGCGCGGGTGGCGGCGGTCACGGTGATGGTCGCGCGGGAGACCGCATCGATGTCCTCACCCACTTCCAGCGGGTCGAGGATGCTCTTGTTCCTGAACTGCGCGGCAAACTCGGGCAGGTCAATCGAGAAATAGCCGAACGGCTCGGAGTGATACACGATCCGGACGTCGATCAGGCTGCCCGCCGTGTCCATGCCGACCAGTATCGTGATCCGCCCCTTGTAGGCATAGAGGCGGGGTGTCACATCCGTGGTGAAGAAGGCGAACCCGATCAGTATCGGGTCCCCGCCCGACGCCGGCTGTGCGTATGCCCGGAAATGACGCGTGCTCGTCTCGACCAGCTCAAAGTGGTCCGCCCGTGGAATGAGCGTGCGCAGCGCTGCCTCGTCGGCTTTCGGGACCCGGGGGTCGAGCCGAGACTGCGCCACGGTGACGGTGGGCACCAGGAACAGGGCCAGGACCGGCAGCACACGACGGAATCGGTGTGCGAGACGCCT
>CAUZQN010000630.1:0-2631 GCA_963581605.1 uncultured Binatia bacterium (SeqCode) | reverse complement strand
CACGGGAAGTTGGGATGACTTCCATCTCAGCGCGGTCTTCATTCATGACCCGGTTCATGCGTTTGATATATTCCGCCAATGACAAGGAGCCACCTACGTCAGGATCCTGCTCCACTCGCGCTTGAAGACGGTCAAGCTGATCGAGCAGCACGGGATCTTTGAACCGGTCCGGTGCATGCCCTTCGATCGCCACATAGATAGGTACCGTGCCCAGAAATTTTTCGCGCAAGACCGCATCTCCGACGCTCAGCGAGTGGAGCGGGTCAAACAGACCGACAACCGTTGCATCGACCACAATTCGCTGAGCCCCGAACAAGCAGATCGCAACAACAAGCGCTGCCGGCACCCACACCACTAGTGGGCGGCGGGCCACCCCTCGTCCGAGATACGACAGGAAGGTCGCCGCCCAGCCAGTTACAGCCGAGTCGCCGCTCTGGCCCACCTGCTTACGCAGGCCCCGGCTCACCGTGGGCGACAGCAGGCTGAGCATAGCCGGTAAAAAGGTAAGCGAGAAGGCCATCGCAGCCATGATTCCGACACCGGTAAACATCCCAAAATGCCGAACGGCCAGGCTGATGGGAATGATATTAATCAGGCCTGCGGGCATTGATGGCTACAGCATAGCCGCCTTGGGCAAAGCGGCGGGCGAGCGCGGCGCCCAAGCCGGGGCCGACTCCGGTTATCACTGCAACTGGTTTTGATTCTGCCATAATCATTTCCTCCCTATTGATGATGTACGATCCGATTGCCGCTACTAACAGCGCCTATTCGCTATGTCCCGAGGGGTCGCTCAGAAAATAGTCGAGCGCCGTATGAAAATTCTGGGGACCGACTTCGTTCCTCCCAAATAGAAAAGTCGCATTAGCGTCCGTATTCATCCCTAACTGAATTTGCTGCCCGCCCCTGTAATCCTCTTCCCTCACGACGTACTTGAATCTCTCAATGGCCTCGTCGAGCGCTTTTCTCTGGGCATCAATCGTCGGCACGTGTTGATAAATATGGTTCTGAATCGTGATTGAGGTTTCCGGCACAGCGCCTGGGAACACTTGTGAAAGCATCCCTCCTGCGGGCGATAACGCGTTGCCAGAAGTAATGGCAAACGAGTTGTTTGGAAATACAAATTTCACATCAAGCATCGCCTCGCCGGTACTCCACTCGGCCGCGGGCTTGTCAAGGCGCTGGAGGATGTCGCTTGAAGGCGCCGCGATGCGTTGATGCGGCCCAAATGGATACTCCCCAAACTGATCGCACGCCATGACATTATTGGTCACCATCGACGCCAAAGAATCCCGATGCAGCGAAGCAATGTGGTAGAACTCAACGTACCCGTCTACCGCAACTTTCCAATTCGGTCCTTCGACAATGTTCTGACTTACAAGGGACCATGTCTCCAAGCGATACGAAGCCAATTCGTCCAACATTTCACCCAGAAACATCTCAATGTCGAATGTACGACCAGGCGTGAGGCAGGTGAAAATCAAACCGGCGACTTCGCGCGTGTAGAGCTCCACCAGATTGCGACAACTCACGTCAACCTGTCCGAACTTACTCTCATCCGTCACACCGATCAGGGAACCGCGTTGATCGTACGTCCAGCCATGATAGGGACAAGCGAAACGACTCTGATTACCATATCCAGGCTCCGCAACATGTGCCCCACGATGACGACATACGTTTAAAAATGCCCGCGCAATGCCATCTTTCCCGCGCGTGATAAGGACAGGCACCCCCACAATTTCTAACGCCTTATAGTCCGATGCGTGCTTGAGTTCGCACGACAACGCAACCAGCACAGGCATCTCTTTAAAGATCTTGCGCACTTCATTTTCCCACCGAGAGCGATCACGGTATTTCGCCACCGGAACCGGTTTGGTGGATTCCATACTATCAGTCGTGCGGTTTCTCACGTGATTCAGAAGCCGTATCCCAATCTTCTCATACACGTCTCGTCGCATTGATCCTAAATCGTCGTATCCTTCTGAATTCACACTCATTGTTATACATCTCCGCAAGGCGGGAGAAACTCATCAAAACGAATTGTTTGATTGGGCGTTCTTCTCTTCAGAAAAGGTGGCTTGCAAACTCCATATACGAGCCAAAGTCCTTGTCAATTATTTCAGGCTTCAACTGAGAGTCTGCCGGGTCATAGGTGAACGCGCCTAATTTGTGGATGGGATTCGCCGCCTCCCAGTTCCGGATGTTTTGGAGGGTCTCATCACGCAAGGGCATGCCACAGAAGTTATAGATCTTGGTGGCTATGTCCTCACTGGGGCCGGTGACTGCATCATAGCCAATGTCCAGAATATTAATGTCTGGCCGGCTTTGCCGGACCTTCAGATGTTCCTCCAGTCCCATCGCCAGCATCATTCTGAGCATTTCATATTCTGGGGGCTTATTGGAAAATGGAGCGTGAAAAGCATCCAGTAAGCGGAACAGGCTGGGGATGGTCTTGTGCGGAGTGCGATGGGTCATGAGCAGGTTTGCATCTGGAAAGACATCCAAAATAAACGGTTCCAGTCCAACCCACAGAGGGCTTTTTAAGACCCAGGGTTTCTTTTCCCCCGATTGCCATTGCAGGTATTTCAGCATATCGCGCAGGGATTCTCAGGTGATCGTCGGGTTCTGGGTGGC
>CAUZQN010000629.1:0-2636 GCA_963581605.1 uncultured Binatia bacterium (SeqCode) | reverse complement strand
TTGCAGCTGGGCGACGCCCAGAATGTACTTTTTGGACACGCTCTTAAGGGCGACGCACGCGTCGCCCTTATTCCGGAATGTCGAATCCCCCGGGCACTCCGCCACGGGTCCGCGTCCTGCGCGAACCGCGCTGAAATACCACACTCGTCCATTCTCGGTACGGAGCATCATCCATCTTTGCCACTGCGTCAGCCTTAATCCCACTAATTAGCGACGTACCATCCTGTGTCTTTTTGACTAAGAACACCCCTGTCACACGACAAATTTGGCCCTGCTTAAAAGACGGTGTCCCCTGAATAAAGACCGGTATAGAGCCGCTCTCATCTTGCAGTTTGAACTTCCGGTACGTCTTCTCCCCATAACGCGTAGTCAGCGTTGTTACTTGACCGGTGACGCTGACCAATTGTCGGTCAAATCCAGGCGGGTCGGACAGCAGCTCGTGGACCGTATAGACCGGGGCATCATAAACAACCTGCTCAACAGAATCCGGAGCCTCGGCATCAGACTCAGGGGACTCCACGACCAACGTTGGAGTTTCTTCGACCGAATCGTCTGATTCAATCACTTTGGCCACAATGCCGCTGACCTGACCGGAACCGTCCCGTGTAGGCTTCACCACATACACACCATCCACATGGTAGGTTGCACCCTCGGTTAACTGTTTCGCACCGTGCATAAAGACCGGGATGCTGCCGGTCTCATCTTGCAGTTTGAACTTCGTGTACGCATTCTCGCCTTCTTCGATGGTCAGCCTCGATACCTGTCCAATGGCACTCACCTCCTGGCGATCAAAGAATGAAGGATAATCAAGCAGTTCACCGACTGGGGTGCTTGGCGCATCATATTCCGCTTCCAGCTCAGATGCGGCCACCACCACACGCGCAGAATCACCTTCAACAGGCTGTATCGTTTTCGCGACAATGCCGCTAATTTGTGTGGAACCATCACCGCTGGGTTTTACTAGAAATACCCCGTCTATTTGGTAGGTCTCAGCTCGATTTATTTGTTGTGCGCCGCGCATAAAGACCGGGATGGTGCCGCTTTCATCTTGGAGCTTAAACTTCGTGTACGGCTCATCACCTTCTTCGATAATCAACGTTGTCACCTGCCCGGTGATACGCACCTCATGTCTGTCAAATAATGATGGATCGGACAGCAGTTCGCCTACCGTTTGAGGCCATGCCGGAAGCGGCAGGAGGACGACAACCAGCAAGGCGATGCCTATAGGGGTGCAGCAGGCTACGCTCCTCCGGAAAGGACGTACCGCCCTCCTGCGAAAAGGGCCTGCTGCCCTTCTACAAAAAGGGCAGTCCCACACGGCTACCCCTATTATTCTGTGCAGAAAGGGCGGTAAGCAATGCACTCGGCATCTCTCCCAAATATGTGTCGTGTCCCAGTCTCGCCCTACGGCCAAAACATCTTCTTGGCGGCTTTTTGCAATTCCGGCTGAAAATCGGGATGGGCAATACTGATCAGCGCTTCGGCCCGTTGACGTTGTGTCTTGCCCTCGCGGATCAGCGAGGAAGCGAACTCGCCAATCACTTCTAGGGTTCCTTGCTCCTCGTCAGGCGGAGGTGGGGTGCCAACCGGAAAGGGCTGGGTCTCTTCAACGAGATAGTCAATCTCTGAAACGTGAATAAAGTTGTCGCCGTGGGTCCGAATAAAAGGCGGATCAACTTCCGCCACAAAACGCTTGGCGGCCTGAGCAACGTCTTTGTTATACCACAGGGTATTGCCGAAACTGCAATAGCTCTTTTCATCCGGCGGCGAAACAACGCCAAAGAATATGTCGGCATTCCACGTGTTCGTCCGGCCTTGTTCCGCCTGCTTGGCATATTGGGGATAGTCGAGCGGCATGAAATCCACATAGTGCTTTTTCATACCCTGGCGGCAGCCTTCAGCCACATAGTCAACAATCATATTGAACGACTGATCATAACCGGCTTCATTCCAGATGGGATGGCTATACAGCGGATAGCACTGGAAAACGGTGACGTTCTCCAGCTGTCCATTTCGGTTTGCCAATGCATCGAGAATGGGAATAGGCGGTTTGCCCAGATGCAAGCGGACCAGCTGATCCGATTTGGCCAAATTCGCCGCTTGCTCTGCAGTGAGCAGTTTATCTTTATATGTGTGTTGCCAGGGGTCCATGGTTATCCTCCCGAACTCTTTATGCCGGCATCTTCTCCCTCGCCGGGCGAGGGAGAAGGCCGCTCAGAATCATTATCCGTTCCAAGACCGCATCAATGTTTGTCAGTACCTCATGGTTCTAAAAACGGAGGACCTGATAGCCTTGGTTGTTCAAGAATAAGGTCTAAAGTCAGGCTGTCTGTGTCGGGTGGATTTTTGTCTGAGACAGAATTAGCTGAATACTTTCCATAAGATGGCTGTCGTCACTGCGACGAGATAGCCAACCATCCAACGGAGCACAGCGAGTTGTTTGTGAAGCTCTGCGAACTCTTTCTCAACACGCCGTTTCCACGGTTCATCCTGACTGGTATAGACGGCTTCTGCTGCCGCCCGCGCTTTGTCTTCGCTCGCTCCAGCCTCTCTAAAGGCATCGTAGACCTCGGAAATCATGGTACTCATCGTATGTCCTTCATGTCCCAGGGTTCTGCCGTATAGAAAGGCCGGTG
>CAUZQN010000628.1:0-2651 GCA_963581605.1 uncultured Binatia bacterium (SeqCode) | reverse complement strand
CTGACAAGCTTGAGCAACGTTGAAGTTGGTTGCGTGGTCATGCTGAAAAGCCCCTTTTTCGTTTCTCTATCAAGAACAGAGGAAGGAGCGTATCAACTATTTCATTACTTTTGGGTTTTGCTCCTTACCACACATCGAATTCCAGCGGAGGTGAGGTTGACGCGTCCTATTCATGCTCATATGTCCATCCATGACGAAAGGAGCTCGCTGCGAGTCTAGTGTGTATAAATTCTGGTGTACTTGAGGAGACAAATATGGCTAGGCGCTGTGGCGAAAAGCCGCACTACCAAACACATACGTAGCAAAAAGACAACACCGCTTAGCCAGTGACAATCTGAAAGCCGCCGTACAGAACCACAGCAAACACGAATGGTTCGTCGTCCAGGACGCGGAAGGAATGCCTTGAGCCGGTGGACTTATGCACGAGATCCCCAGGCCTTGAAATAATGCCGGTATGCTCGATGCATCGGCCTTGCAGGACCAGCGCCCATTCTTCTCCCAGGTGCTGATGTTCCGGAAACGTCGTGCCCGGTTCCAGATGCACCAGTCCACAGTTTTCAGCTGTCGCAACTGTTGGTCCACCCTGCAAATGAAGCAGGCTGATCCCGGGTAGGCCGCTGGCTTGCCACGGATCTTCCGAGATGTGAGCAATCGAGTCGAGGAACTCTCGTGCGCGTTCCGTACCTACATCAAAAAAGGTGGCCAGGCGGTCCACAAAACCCGCAAGAGGGGAGGAGGTGGTGTCGATTGACGCGAGCAATGTCGCCCGAACGAACGCGTTCGTTCGGGCGGAGCGGCTCTTCTGCCTCTGCCACACTACCAAGCGATGCCTCAATCGCCTGCAGCGCTGCTTGCGTCGTGGCCAGCTCACGCTCAACGTCTTGACGGAGGCGGTCGTCGAGTATGCCGAGGCTATACTCTATGAGGGTGATCTCATCGAGTGGCATCGGCGTGTTCCCAGTGCGAAGATAATATCTTACACCGTTTCATTATAGCGGCGAACAGGCTCTTGTCGATATCAGCATCTGGCATCGCAGTCTTCCGCCGCTGGGAGCTCCTTACGGATGACTGTATACCGCACCTGTTTGGCCGAGCACAAGGGTGTTGCTGGAAAACTATAACATCCGCATACGCTGTAGCCGTCCTCAAAAAAATCCCTCCTCTAAAGACTATATGAATGAAAGCGAGAGACGGTTTGATCTGGTTGTGGGATTTTTTGTTTTGCATGTTGACTGAGGAGGGCGGATAGAATCAGGCAGTAAGCCTTGCTCTTACTGATCCACCCGCAATAGACAAGATTTCCCATTTTTGTTTTAACGGCAGTATACCGCTACGCAGGATAAAGGAGGACGACTATGCTACCAGTTGGATATCTGCCCTGTACCCAAGATCCCCCGTCCGGGGCGAATATGGGGCGGGTGATCGATGATATTATTGCCGAAGCCCAAGCTGCTGAAGCCAGCGGCTGGGACGGCTGCTTTATGACCGAACACCACCAACAGGAAGACGGCTATTTGCCCAACCCGCTGCTATTGGCCGGCCTGGTGGGCATGAAGACTGAGCGGATTAAGGTCGGCACATGTGTGTTGCTCATGCCGCTGCATCATCCCGTTCACGTTGCGGAAGACTGCGCCGTGATTGACCAGGCAACCAAGGGCCGGCTGGTGCTGAGCATCGGCGTCGGCTATCAGCCACACGACTTTGAGGCGTTTGGGATACCCGTAACCGAACGTGCGTCTCGAACTGAAGAAGGGATTGAAATTATCCGTAAGAGTTGGGCCGGCGAGCGCTTCTCTTTTGACGGTAAGCATTTTCAATACAAGGACACCCTGATTACCCCAGATCCCATCCAGAAGCCGGGTCCGCCAATCTGGATGGCGTCATGGACGCCGGTTGGCCTGCGCCGAGCAGGGCGGCTGGCGGATGGCTGGATTGCCGATCCAGTGCAGAGCCTGAGTGTTATTAAAGACTACGCCACGCGCTACCGCGCCGCCGCAGAAAAGGCGGGACGTAAGCCGTATATCTGTTTGATGCGTGACGCGATCGTTGCCGACAGCATGGCCGCGGCCGCAGCCGCCAGCGAGCCGACTATGTATACGCACCGCTTTTACTTCGAGTATAACGCTTACGTCCCGGATGAATATATTAAAGATGTGAAGACTCCTGAGGAGTTGACATTTGAGAAGGCGGCCAAGGATCGGCTCATTGTGGGCTCGCCTGAAGACTGTTTGGAACAGCTCCAGATGTGGAAAGAAGCGATTCAGCCAGACTACCTCATCATGCGCTTCCGCCAGCCGGGTGGGCCGTCACATGAGAAGACGTTGCAAGCCATTCGGACGTTTGGCGAGAAGGTGATTCCGAAGTTGTAGGAATTCGTACAGTGTAGGATGGGCGCACCGCAGGGCTCTGCCTACCAATTCCTTGGTGCGTGGGACGCACCCTACGGGGGGACATATGGAAATTCCGCTCACCCAACGCCTGGTTACATTTTGCATAACGCTCGATTACGACAACTTGCCCGCTGCAGTCGTTCATCGGGCCAAGTATTTTTTCCTCGATTATCTCGGTGTTGCCGTACGTGGATCGCTGTCTGATTCCAGCCAGCCGCTCTACCGGATTGCCCAAACCCTGGCCCCCGAGGGCTCGGGGAC
>CAUZQN010000627.1:0-2660 GCA_963581605.1 uncultured Binatia bacterium (SeqCode) | reverse complement strand
ACCCGGAACTTGAACCCCGCTTTCTGCCCGAGATCATGGACTGCCTTGATGGCCGGGTTGGCATTTAGGGTGCCGTTGACGTACAGGCGATCGACCAAGTCGTCCACTGCGGCGCTGATCGCGTAAGTGCCACCGAGGCGCTCGTACAGCGATTTTTCTTCCGCCTCGGCCACGGTCGGCACAACGGTGAAGACCACCGCAACGGCTGCGGCGGCGCACAGGGTCCTCAAAAAGCGGCGTGTCATTGGCTTCATAGCTTCCTCCCGAAACTGCTCTTCCTTTTGCATTGAGCCGAGATTTCTCAGTTAGGTCCTCCTAAGAATTCACAACTGAAATGGGATTTCCCAAATGATTGCTCCCAGCCACCGAAGATTTTAACAGACTTGAGCATCGACGGAAACCGCCGTCATTGGCCATGATCCCAATGCCGGGCGGATGTATCTCGTGAACGCCTGTTGTTTATCGCGTTGGGTTCGAGGCCGATTATGGACTGCGACGTAAAGTCGCATGTAGTCACCCCAAACAGCTTCTATCCTGCGGTCTCTGCTTGCCGCTGCAGCCTGACGATCGTGTCTGGGATCACGTCCTTTCGAGATGGTAGCGAATAGTGCACGGGCCATGGACCTTGCTTCGGAAAAACTGATGTCGAGAAACCGACCAATTTTGAACGCATTCTTTCTGCGGTTGCCCGGCAGTCGATATTGCACCCGCCAGGATATCACTCATTCAGAAATACACCTATCGGACTTATCGACTATACTTAGAACGCAAAACGTCAAGCAAAACCCAGGCCAAGCCCCGACCTGAGGAACCACCCCCGCAATCAGAGCGGCCAATCAGTCGTTAACGCAATCCGGCTAATGAATTACGAGCCCGGGCCCCTGGGCACTGGGCCGTGGTGCGCGGTGCCGGCGTCGCCCCCTGGACTTGTGTAAAACGTTAACAAATTCTTACAAATCAATACCGTTCCGACATCAACGGAATACACCAAGCCGCTATAAAAGGGGTCGTATCACAATGAATCAACTCACATAGAATGGTGAAGTGAGCCTCCCAACGGAAAAGACGATGAAGACCTTCGCGACTGCACTCACCCTGTTTTTGGCAACCTCTTTGTTCGCGCCAGCGTTTGCTGACTATTCCTGCGGGCCACGCAGCGCGGCCGTGAACCACCTCAAGGAGCGCTTTGGCGAGAAGATTATCGCCGCGGGTGTCGGACGCAATGGGCAATCGGTAATCGAGTTGTTCGCCAATGACCTTGGCACGTGGACAATTCTGATCACGCGGACCAACGGGATCGCCTGCATCACTGCCAACGGTGAGAATTGGACCGAAGTCCAGCAACTGATGGGAGAGCCGTCGTAACCGGCGCGAGCCCCACATTCCCAGACACAGCTCCCGGCAGTACGCGGTTCGAGATAGCGGCGCTGGCCGAGCTCCAGGTGGGCAGGTTTGCGTCTCGACATTGGCTGGTCCACCATTCAGGCAACCTGTCCCTCCTTTTTATCCCATCAGGACCTCCAACGGATTCTTCGCCGCCGGCGACTACGCGCTTTTCACCGCGAAGGAGGCAAGGTGTTTTCTGGAGACGGCGTTTGGATTTGTCTGCCCGCCATCGGCGACGCTCTTGGCGCGGCAGGATGGCTGACATCGATGCCCAGCTTCAATAACTCGCCATGGATGCGGGGAGCGCCCCACAACGAGTTCTCGCGGCTCATTCGTCGGATGAGTTCGCGTATTTCCTTCGAGGTTCGCGGGCGACCCGGCTTTCCGTGGCGGGATTTCCATTTCCAGAACACGCGGAACCCCTGGCGATGCCAGCCGATGACCGTCTCGGGCTTGACGATGACAGCCGACTTTCCAACCGCCTATTTCGGCAGTCGTGCCGATGCCATGAGCTGGGTAGAGCCTGAAATATTAGAACGAAGTCAACGTCGACGCGGCGCATGGCGATCCGCCCCGGGCCCATCAACTCTAACGACCTTACGTGCACCCCGGGTTATTCTTTGGCATGGCCGTCCAATATGTTACCGGTTTCTTGGAGCAGCCATACGAGAAGCTAACTAAAATAATAACGATGACACGTAAAAGCCCATTCATAAGGCCGATAGCTACAACCCCTGACGTCATAAGTAGTTGCATAGGGTAATGGTAACCCTGCAGAAGCCAGAGGTTCAATAGCCACACCATCTAAGCAAAACCCAGCCCAAGCCCCACCCTGATAAACCACCCCGCCGATCAGAGCGGACCGACCCGTCGTTGCTGCAATCTGGCTAGTGAATTACGAGCCCGGGCCCCTGGGCACTATAGGCACTATAGGCACTGGGCCGTATTTCGTCTGCCATGTGCCGTGGATTCTGCTATGAGGACGGGATTCGTGTATTACATAACCATTAGCTAGCTACCTATATGCCGTGACAGCACCCCTTCAAGGGTCTCCTTCGTGGAGGCGTCGCTCATTCGATTTGTAATTTTCTATGTCGGACAAACTGACACCAACTTACAGACCCTATGAAAAACATCACGTTTATTTTGCGCAGGGCAGAGTTTTTTCTGATTCGGGTCAACCTTATCAGTTAGATTTGTTTGTTCCAGAAACCGTTCCCAGTGAGAAAAGCTAGCTCAACAATCAAACGATATTTGCGACATCGAAATCCGTA
>CAUZQN010000626.1:0-2660 GCA_963581605.1 uncultured Binatia bacterium (SeqCode) | reverse complement strand
TCTATTTTCTCACTGGGCACGGCGAAGCCTCCTTTTCCGATGCGTCCCCAGTGAAAGGTTATACGAAGCTGCGCGGAGCCCTGGTTGACGAGTTTTATGATGAGCGGTCCCTCTCGCTCGGAGCGAGCGGCGCTGTTGTTCCGGATGATGCCACGGTTGTCGTTGTTTTTGGCCCAAACGCAGATTTTCAGCCCTTTGAGATAGAAGCGCTCAGTGCGTATATTCAGCGCGGTGGTGCGCTCTTTGTCTTGCTGGATCCGGACAGTCCGCCTTCGTTCCTCGCCTTTCTTGAGCGGTATGGAATTACCCTGCCGGGCCTCATTGCCGTCGATCCCACGAAGCGCCTGTTTGCAGGCGAGATGTTGACGTTCCGCGTCACCGCGACAAGCAAACCCCATCCGATGATCCGCTCGGTCAATGCGCCGCCAATTTTTTCACTGGCCGGCGTGGTCGAGATGCAGCCGGATGAGAAAAGGGGCTTGTTCCCGCAAGCCATTCTAGCCACCTCACCCCAGGGCTGGGCCAGCCTGCCGGAAAACATTCCGCGCACCGGGATAAGAGAGTTTGATGAGGAACAAGATTTTCGGGGCCCAGTTCCTGTCGCCGGCGAGATGCTGGTGCAAACGGGAGATGCGTTTGGACGCATTGTTGTGTTCGGCGATGCCGATTTTCTCAATAATAACATGGTGGAACAGGGTGGTAATAGAGATCTGTTTGTGAACGCAGTGAATTGGCTGGCTGAGGACCCGGGCCAAATGGCAGCCCGACCTGAGACTCAGAAATCCGGCACGCATCAACTCTTTCTGACCTCTGATCAAATTCAATACGTTCTTGTGGCGAGCACCGTCGCCCTACCGGGCTCTTTCTTGCTGATCGGGGTAGGCATCTTTACCTGGCGGAGGTACCGCGGATGACCTGGAAACACATTGGCATATATTACGTTCTTGCCGTCGTACTCGGCGGATACTATCTCCTCTTTGAGTGGATCCCCGGTGGTCCAGATGCGCCCGTTTTTGAACCGCGCCCAGTGCAAGAGAGCACTTTTGTGATGCTGAAGCGGGAGGCCATTCATAAACTCTCCATCCACCGTCAGGGTTCCACCTTCGTCTCGCAGCGCACCACGGCTCAGTCGGGGCAGACTGAGGCCAAGTGGCAGACTCTTGAGCCGTCCGGCACAAAGGTCACCTCGGCGCTCATAATTGGTTTTCTAGAAAATCTCACCCCGAACAGAAAGATCCCCATCGTCAACGGAGCCCCGGACAATCTTGCGGCGTATGGCCTGGCCCCACCGGCTTCGACAATTGTTATCGAAGGCGATGGACAGCCAGCCACGGAAACCATTTTTATTGGGAGCTATAATCCGACCACAACGGCCGTGTATGCACGCAAGGACGGCTCTCCCCAAGTTGTTCTCTTGGGATACAATGTTAAGTATTACGAAGACCTTATTTTTCAGGCGGTGCAGCGTGATCAGTGATGAAAACTCATAGCCGCTGTTCAGCTTGGGACGGCCGGGTGCGCGGGCCGCTAGGGCAAGCGTGGCCGACAGTGCTCGGTTTGCTGGCCTGGATCGCGGTGCTGCCTGCCTGTCAGGTCCAACAACAACTCGACGTCCAGGCTGAACTCACGACCTATATGGACCAAGCCCGCTTATGGGCGGCAACCGAAGCAAAGATCAATACCGCGATTGCAGGTGTCCGCAAGGACCAGTACGTGCATGACGACTTTGTTTTAGCAACCATGCGTCCGGCTATCGGCGTTGCCCGGGAGTATGTAGTGAAACTCGAGCAGTATGAGCCGCACTGGCCCGCCCTGATGAGTGTACACCAGGGATATATCGAATCCTGGCGTGCACATGAATTTGGCATGGTATCGATCATTGATGCCGTTGAACGACAGGACTACGTCCAGCTCTCACGCGCAAACGAGGAGCTGCTAGAGGCTCAGCGCGCCGTCTCAGATTCCCTCGCCTCCCTTGCGCGTCTCCTGCGCGAAGCCGGCCTCTCCCCAGACGCGCCGACCGGTCAACAAATCCCACCACCCAGCCAGGGGTTTGAAATTAACCCACGCTAGTAGGTATTTTCGTACCCCTCTGGGGGTAAAAATACCTACTCCAGTAGTACGCAAAGAGCTGTTTTTGCTTTCTCCCTCCTCAGTAGTAGAAAAAAGCCTGCGGCTGAGCTGTTGATGACTAGCCCATATATAGTTGGAAGTAAGAAACTCACTGCGGGGCAGGGGCCCACAAAAGGAGGCTTCTCGTATGAGGCTAAAAATGTATCTCACCGCTGCGGTTGCGTGCGCGGCTGTAGCAAGCTGGGTGGTGCCAGCATCCGCCGCCGACTTCCCCCAACCGGGAGACGTCGTCAATAAGAGTAATATGGCCCAAGCCCAAGACGTCCTCAGCCCAACCGCAAACTGGATGATCAACCAGGGCATGAACATGCATGTGGGCGCGTATCGCAAATACGAATGGCCCCGACTCTATGCAGAAGCCACAGAAAAATATGCCGGCCAGGTTCAGCTGACAGAAGACGGCCGGCAGATGTTTAACTATGTGGCCGGTTGCCCGTTTCCCAACATCGACCCCAACGACCCGCTCGGTGGCGCCAAGGTCATGTGGAACCACGAATATTTTCCGGATTTCACAGATAACGTGGGCT
>CAUZQN010000625.1:0-2666 GCA_963581605.1 uncultured Binatia bacterium (SeqCode) | reverse complement strand
CTGGAGGAGATTCGTGGAAAGTCAGAACGGGCAATGTTGGGGACCATAACAAAGAGTTGCCGCAAGATATCAGCGAAGCATTAGATGCCGTCTGGCGGGAAGAGATTACCCCGGCATTAGGCTTCCCGTCGTACGCCGTCCTTCGGGCCGCGGTTGGCTGATTAGAGGGAACCCAGACTCGACTCCTGGAGAAAGAAAAGTTGCGAGGTTGCAGCAATTTCATTGCGCTGCTGCAACATTGGTCTTGCGTATTTCCACTGCCGTTCTGATTCAGAACCCTGAAAAATCGGGCTTTTCCAGGAGTGCCAGAGTTGGCATTCAGGGTGCTCTCTATGTTCTTCAAGAATGTTACAAGAAGGAGGACACATCCGATGTCTAAAACGACGATTCGGCCGCCCCTCGCCCTTGGAAGGAAGACACAAGAGAGTATGACCGAGATCATCCTTATCGCCTCAGGTCTTTTGTTCGTGAGTTGGTTTCTGTTCGGTTTCTACCAAGCAGTGGAAAACCCGACGTTGACCGCCAATGCGTTGCATCAGAATAGCCCACGTCAGTCTGCCCCATTTATTAAGATCAACTGTGCGGTGTTGACGCGAGAATTGGTGGAGTCCGAGCCGTTTGGTCATAAAAAGGCCGCGTTTACCGGCGCGACCACCACGGGCGACGTCAAGTTTAGCGCAGCCGATGGTGGTACGCTACTGCCGGATGAAATCGGGGATATGAGCCCGGAGACTCAGGGCAAGATCCTGCGCATCCTGCAAGAAAAAGAGTTTGAGCGTGCAGGTGGGAATCACACGATTCGTGTTGACGTCCGCATTCTTGCTGCGACCAATAAAGATCTGCCCGCAATGGTCCAGACGAGGACCTTTCGTGAGGATTTGTTTTAGCGCCTCAATACGATCTCGCTGCTGGTTCCACCTTTGCGGGACCGGCCGGAGGATATTCTGCGGCTCGCCGCGCATTTTTTGGAACAGGCAGCGAAGCGCGATGGGCGGGCTCCCAAACCGCTGTCTGCTGAAGTCTATCACTCTGTGTTACATCATTGCTGGCCGGGCAATGTGCGCGAACTCAAAAACGAGGTCGAAGCCGCGCTGGTGCTCTCGGCCGGAGATGAAATTCAAGCCGACGACTTACGTCTTGGCCGTCCGGGGGCTTCTTCTAACGGGGTGGCCTCGGGCACCTGCAAAGAAGCTAAACAGCATATGGTTGAGACCTTCGAGCGCGGCTTTATTATCCGTGCGCTGCGTCAGCACAAGAGCAATATTACGCATGCGGCAACGGAAATCGGTCTGCGCCGCCAGTTGCTCCAGCGGAAGATTCGGGAGTTGAGATTGAAGGATTGGTAGGGCCAGAACGAAGAGACACCATTCCTTAGCCTGGCTAGCCCGCGAATTTTTGCGGGATGTCAGGATACGCTAACCTGACCTACACTATTCCATACTGGACTCACAACTATGTTTATGAGCAGCGTGTCGAGGCCTGTCTCCGAAGGGGCGCGGGAATGGTCTATCTCCTCGCCTCAGCTTCTACTCTATCCAGCCATGCCAGTGCGGCATCAATAAAGGGCGGGAGGCTTTTGTATAGCCGAACAGGCTGCGGCAACGCTCGCACCGCCGCGGCAAGCAGCGCGGCGCGTTCTGGTTGTGTGGCGAGCTGGGCGAGCGGTTTGACGTGGACGCGGATGGTGAAGAGGATGTCTTTTGTTCGCGGCAGTCGACGGAGCGTCTGTCGTTCCATGCGCAGCCAGAGTTTTTCCCCGGCATTCTCTGCAGTGATATCCACATTGGCCCTTGTCCTATCAGGTCCGGTCGGCTGAAAAAGAGTGGGGTCGTCGATGAGGCTCCAATTGAGTCGCCAGACGGGCTTGTCGACTTTCAGCCGGTCAAAAAATTTGTCGATGGTCGAGGCTATCTGTTCCTCGTAGCCAGGAATCGGGGCATGAATGGTATTGAGCCGTTTGCCTATTTTGTCGGCCAAGCGCCAACGGCTAGGAAAGCACAGCGAGGCCCCAATGAGATGGTAGACCTTGGTGGCAGCATTCCTCTGCATGAGGCAGAGATCTTCTTGGACAAGCCGTCCGGCCAGATCGAGCAGGTGGAGCGTAGGCTGTGTGATATTCCAGCGTTGGTCCGTTGCCAGATTGTTGAACTGATCTCCTGCTCGTGTGTACAGCTCCGGGAATCTGGTTGGAAGATGGTCGACGAGTAGTTCCAGTACTTCAGCCGAACCCGCTGCTGCGTGAGGAAGAGCGGCAAAGACCTCAGCGGGCTGTTGGCTCAGTAAGCGCTCTTTCTCACGCAGTTCAATTACGAGGTTTTCGTCCGGCTCGATCCAGTCTTTGAGATCAAGCTGCATGAGCCCCATCGAGAGCCGAAACGCGCCGGGTTGAAATGGGGCGTAGTCAGGTGGAAGGGGAAACAGCGAGGAGGAGACAGAAGTTTGCATCAGTCTGCTGCTCGAATCGGCGGTGGTACAGCCGCGGTCTGCTCGGGATCCCCTCGCTGTTCTTTTTGCGTAGCAAAAATATTGATGTCTCGCCATTTTCCTCGGGAGAAACGCCACCATAAACCCAGGCCGAAGAATGTCACGTTTATGGTTCCGGCAATCCATGGCCCCAAGGATTCGAGATTGGTAAACACCACGGCACCCAAGCTCAGTGGGGTAAA
>CAUZQN010000624.1:0-2667 GCA_963581605.1 uncultured Binatia bacterium (SeqCode) | reverse complement strand
AAACAGGAATCCACAGGGGAGGGGCAAGGGCACCGACATCTTGCTCATCTTGCTTGAAGCAGGTTTGTTATGCATTCTTAGGAGAGCGTGACCAACGTCATCTGATACGGGAGGAAGAGTATGCAAACGCCTATCGAAATCATTGAATTCTCGGACTATCTGTGACCGTGGTGCTACCCGGCCGCGGAGCGGCTGCGAAAAATCAAGGAACGCTTCGGAGACCGTGTGTCGATACAGTGGCGCCCGTTTGCGCTGCGGCCTCAATACGAGACGGCGCCGTTTCGGTTTCAAGACAGCTATGTCGAAAATGCGTGGCGCAAGGCGTCGGCGCTTGCTGAGCCGGACGGCTTGACGTATAGCATGTGGCCGCACGATGAATTCCCACGCTGGAGTATGCCCGGCCTGGAAGCGGGTGCTGCGGCTCAGCAGCAGGGTGAGGAACTCTTCCTGCGTTTTCACACGGAATTATACCGGTCTTTCTTCATAGAGAATAAGAGTTTGATTGAGCAAGACACCTTTGTCACGGTTGCCCGCAGGAGCGGACTCGATATGACCGCGTTTTTGCGAGACATCGAGGATAAGGCGTTCCAAGACCGGGTTCGTGAGCAATGTACGGACGCAGTGGATACCTATCTGGTGAGCGCCGTCCCAACCGTCCTGATTGGCGGTAAAACGCGCCAAATAGGCATGGTCCCAGCTGAGGTATACCTAGAGGACCTTGCCCGGTTAGGCCTGGAATAGAGGCCCTTATGGCGGAAAACGACGAACACGCGTTTAATCTACGCTTCTCGCTGAGTACCCATATCCCAGCCGAAGCCTGGGACGACGAAGATTTTGAGGGAGATGAGTGGCTGAACGAGTGGGAAATCGTTATAAAGCCGGGCCTCATCCGGGCAGTATTTGCACATTTACGTCAGTTCGAAGGGTGGAACTGCCATGTCCGGAGTCGCGGCCTGTCTGCGCTTGATGAGATTGAGGTCGTGATGCGCAAGGAGGAGGAGAAAACGGATAGATAGGCGCGATACGTCTCGAGGGTGTTTGGAAAAGGGAGAGGAGGTGTCATTGCGAGGGGCCGTAGGCAACGAAGCAATCTCTTTTCCCGGTACAGATTGCTTCGCTACGCTCGCAATGACGTGTACCGTGACTTTCCAAACACCCTCTCATGAGCTGGAGCTGCAAAAAAGGGCAGGCGATATGCCTGCCCTTTTTTCTTAAAAGAGAGAATCCTGTCTAGGATGGCATGCTTACAGCTGAGTTGAACCCAGCAGGTTGCCGCCCAGAGATGGATGGCCAACGCTCTTATCGCCCAACACGTTGATCAGCGATGCTTTGCCTGACTTGAGCGCCCGTTCCAGGGCTGGAACGATTTCGTCCGGTTGCTCGACATGCTCGGTGTATACGCCCATGGGCTCGAACACCTTGTCGTACCGAATGTCCTTCACCATGTCGAACGGATCGGTGCGACCCTTGAGCAGCGGCATAGATTCAAAAGTCGGACCCCAGGAACTATTGTTCCAGAGCAGGGTGACAATCGGGATGTCGTATTTGGCCGCGGTTTCCATATCCATGCCGCCTATGCCCAGGCCGCCGTCACCGCTGACCACGATGACCTGTTTGCCCGGACGACCCAGCTGTACACCGATGCCCATGCCCACGCCGTGTCCGACCGGGGCGAGCGGGCCGGCGTCTACAATCTGGCCCGGTTCATGCGCGGTAAACCATTGGCTGGTGTAGCCACTCAGAGTGAAGCTGTCGATAATCAGTGTGGCGTCTCTATCGATGACCGTAGTGAGGTCTTTGGCTAAACGATCGGGATGGATCGGGGTCGCGCTATGGTTTTTCTGCTCCCGCTCCGCAATCAGTTGCTGATAGTTCTCACGCACCTCAACGATCTGTTTGAGCCAGGGGCTTTCGCGTTTGGCGCTGAAGTCAAGCTTCATCTCTTTGACCTTGTCGATCATTTGACGCAAGACGAGCTTCGGGTCGCCGACAATGCCGACTTCTGCCGGTACATGCCAGCCTACGCGCTGCGACGTGGCGTCGACCTGGATATAGGTCGCCTTGTCGCTCCAGGTTGGTGGCCGGCCGAATTTCTCGCCGCTCCAGAACTTAAAGCCTATGGCCATGACCACGTCGGCTTCGCCGGTAAACGGTTTTTTCCACGGGCCGCGGACGGCCAGTTGGTGATCCTCGTCCACGGCTCCCTGGCCGGCACGGCGGCAATAGACCGGGGTGCTGGTCAGTTCGGCGAATTCTTTCAGCTCACTCTCGGCGTGTGACCAGAAAATACCGTCGCCGCCGGCGATAATCGGCTTTTGGGATTGGAAAATCAGTTCGACTGCGCGCTCTATTTGGCGCGGGTCGCCCTGGCAGCGCAGCTCGTCCGGACCATAGACTTTTGCGCCTTTGCGCTGTTTGGTTTCGTCGTCTTGTTGGTAGAGAATATTGGTCGGAATTTCGAGCAGCGACACACCCTGGGGGGCTGAGGTGGCTTCGCGAAATGCCTGGCGCAAGTCAATTTCAATCGTCGACCAATCCAGGACGCGTTTGGTAAATTTTGAGAAAGAACTCACGACTTCTGAGCCGTAGGCTTCCTGGAACGAACCAATAAGATCCTCCGTCGTGGGGTGCTGTCCCGATAGACACACCACCGCACTATTGGTCAGA
>CAUZQN010000623.1:0-2674 GCA_963581605.1 uncultured Binatia bacterium (SeqCode) | reverse complement strand
CTATCGAACAAGGTCCTTGTATTCGCGACTATGTTCTGGCGCAGCGTCAACAGGCCCTTGAGCTGCGTAGCGCGTATGACGCCTGTGTACACCAGATTGAACTCTTCCGTTCCACCCACCTGGAGTACGCGGGGCGTTATATCCATCAACAGATCCAGTGTCGCGCAGACAACCCGACCGATCGCGGCACGGGCGGGACGCCGTTCATGCCCTACCTCAAGAAACATCGCGACGAGACCGCCGCCCACCTCATCTCGTAATCAGGGTTAGGAATGGGCGGGGCACCAGAAGAGCTTCCGCCCCTCTGGTCTGTCAGCTTGGTCAGCTTGTCTGCAAAGCCATCTGGGGTGCTGATATCGGTACGACGCGTTTTGGAGAAGGCAGGGTGAGTGCCAACAAGGCGGAGATTATACCCGTACTCGCACCGGTCAGAAACGGCACAACATAGCTCCCAAACTGGGTGTGCAATAGTCCAGCGATCATACCGCCCGAGCCCATACCTATAGACGCCACCATAAAAAAGACTCCCAAGATCGTCCCAATCGCCCGTGTGCCGAAATACTCCCGGAAGAGCATGGCGTAGACGGGCATCGGCCCGCCGAAGCCTAGCCCAAACAGGACGGCCCAGGAGTAGAAAGAGGGCGCCTGCCGGGCTTCAATAAAAAAGGGAATCATCACTGCCTGTAAACCAAGAAAAAGGGCAATCGCCCATTTCGCACCGATGCGATCGGCTAACAGGCCGTTGGCAATTTTGCCGATCATGCCGAACACAGCCATCAGCATTACCACCCGAGCCGCAACCGACTCCAGCATGCCCACGTCAGTCATATGGCTGAACCCGTGCAGCAAGATGCACGAGTGACACATACAGCAGCCCAGGACCATGAAGTTGAGCGTCCAAAACGCTCGTGTCCGCATGGCCTCGCTCAGGGTCATGCCGGATGCACTAGATACCGAGGTTTGGACTGGATCACTTCCCGTCTGATCAGAACCTTTGAGAGCCGAGCCCATCCCCTGAGCCGAAACCGGTGCAACAGGCTTATCCCGCATGAGCAGTGACAAGGGAAGGACAACTAGGGCGACCACCCCAAGCCAGATATACACCCCCCGCCAATCGTTGCGGGCAAGGAGGAAAACGACCAACGGAGCAAAGACGGCCGAGCCCACGTTTTGTGATTGGGCAATCGCCAGTGCCAGGCCTTGTCGTTTCACAAACCACTTCGTGACCAGGGCGACCATCGGCACCCCGGTCGCAGACCGTCCAATGGCCAGGATAACGCCAAAATACAGATACAGCTGCCACAACGACTGGATCTGACTCATCAGAAACGTTCCTGTGACAAAAAACAGACCGCCGCCTATGATTATCCACTTTGAACCGAAACGATCACTCAGCCAGCCACACACCAGGCTTGAGAGGCCAAAGCTGATCCAGCTAATCATTGACGCAACCGAAACAGTCGCCCGGTCCCATTCGAACTGCTCAGCAAGAGGCTTAAACATAATGGCAAAGGACTCAATGACTCCGTACATGCACAGGCTGATCACAAGACCAGCCCCGACGATGACCCAGCCGTATGAAGGCTGTTGTGCGGGTTGTGCAAATTGTGCTGATTGCGGCATAAAGGCTGCTTTCTAAGAATCGGCAAACCTATTCCAGATAGGCCGTGCACTTAATCTCGACCAAGAGTCCGGGCATAGCCAGCGCTGTCGTTCCGATGCCTGTCCAGGTAGGGAGACGATCGAGGTTGGTAATATAGCGATCTTTGACCGAGATAAACAGTTCAAGGTCGCGCATGTCTGTATGATACGTGACCATCTCCACCACATCGTCAAACGTTGCCCCGGCCTCAGTCAATACCTGCTTCACATTTTCAAATGCCTGGGCGAACTGGGCTTCTTTATCAACGACGACTTGCAAGTTCTCATCCCGACCGACTTGACCCGCAATATAGAGCAGATTACCGGCTCGTACGCCGGGCGAATAGCGAAAGCGTGCTCGAATAGTCTGCATCGCTTGTGGGGTAATGTCTGTGCGTATTGCCATAGTCTGTCTCCTTCGCTTCGTTTTCGCATAACAGGCAGGGGGCCGGAAAGATAGGCGCAGACCTTCCGCCAAGACATTCTCTTATTCGGCCAAAAGGTCATCGGAATTGCTCACTTACCTTGACCGTGTATTGACGAAAGGCATAGAGTCGGAAGGGTAGAAAAAGAAGAGTCCCTCATAAAGCCCCAGCCTTCCGCTGCTCCCGCAGCATGGGTCGGTGTATTCTTGGCTGGGATCTAGATTGAGGGAAGGGCTGAATGCTACCGACAGAGCCGATAACTCACACTGCAGCGCCAGCAGGAGGAGTCCATTCTCCTCACGCAGACGTAGGGCCGGACCAGGATTTTCGCTCCCAACTCCTTTACTTTCTTGGTGGGGCGCTGCTGGCCCTGATTGGCCTGTTTGTCGTCTTGCGCTTGCCCGTGGTTCAGGTCTATGTGCTCCAGCCGTGGGCAGAGTTCTTGGCTCAGATGGCTGCCACATCGCTCCAGTGGCTCGGCCACGAAGTGTCCGTCAACGGTGAGGTGTTATCCGTAGGGGGACACAGCCTCAGAGTCTCTGAAGAGTGTAGTGGGCTGGAGGTGATCGGGGTTTATTCAGCCGTTACTGCGGTCTACCCAGCTCCGT
>CAUZQN010000622.1:0-2676 GCA_963581605.1 uncultured Binatia bacterium (SeqCode) | reverse complement strand
TCTTTCAGCTGCTGAACTTCGTGCGTATTCTCGTGCACTTTTTGGTTGAAGACGGCTCGCTGTTTGACCTCTTTCATGTCTATTTGTGGCCACTCGTATTAGTCGGCGCTGGCTGTGTGAGTTGGTTTGTCTGGATCGCTGGAGCCAAAGCATTCGCGCACCGAGCGTCCGCGAATAGATCGTCCGCGAACGGATCGTCCGCACACACAAAAGCCGCGCCCATGCCCTTTCCGATCCCCTGGCAGCGGGCCTTGCTCTTTGTGGGACTCGTCGGTCTGCTAATGCTGCTCCGATCCGCCGTGCTCGGCAGTCCCCCGACGCATCAGTTTGCGCATGCTGTCACCAGTGGGGCCGCAAGCCTACTGTGTTGGGTCGGCACCCCGACCCAGGCGGCCGGACCAGTCATCACGAGTGGCAGTACGGCCATTTCCGTGGGGGCTGGATGCGCTGCTTCACCAACACTCGTCTTGGCTCTCGCCGCTCTTCTTGTCGTACCGTTATCGCTCGGTAAGCGTGCCCTCTGGCTTGTCCTCCTCCTGCCACTTTTCTACTTCCTCAACGTGCTGCGTATAGTGGGAGTGATGGAGGCGCTGCTGTACTGGCCTTCCATATGGCGCTGGATAGAAGATTACTTCCTGCTCAGCTCAGTGATCGTGGGGCTTATTCTCGGTCTAGGTTGGTGGCAAACACAACACATGGAACCCGCCCAAAAGCAGCGGTTTTGGCTGCGACTCGGAGTGGGCGTGGCAGGCGGTATCGGCGTCTGGTTTCTCGTAGGAGGAGCGTATGGGCGAGTGCTGCTCTGGAGCTATCAAGAGGTTTTAGCCGGCGTGGGCATATACCCGGCTGAGCTGCACCCCCATAATCCAGAGCGCGTACTCACCGCGCTGCCGGTTTTTCAGGGCATATTCTTCTTGGTGTTGGCGCTGAGCGGTCTCTGGTCCTGGCGTCAGGTATTGGTGGGTGCTATCTCGCTATACGGGGCGGAGTTGGTGTGTCTATTAGGCGTGTTTTTGCTCATCCAAGGGTTTGGCGCGGCCGTGCATCACTACTGGGTGCGGGGATGGATCATCACGATTCCGTTTTTGCTCGTTTGGATATTCGAATACCAGAAAAGGGCAGCGTTACAGACTCTGGATGGTCAGAGCGTAACAGTCCTTTCTTAGCCTTCTCATTTCACCTCGTGTTTGTTACCAGGAAGTATCTCTTTCACTTTCAGAGGGTAGAATTATGGCCGATGAACTCGCCCGTCTCGATGCGATTGCCCAGGCCGATCTGGTACACACAGGCGAAACGACTCCGCTCGAACTGGTCGATGCCGCCATATCACGCATTGAGCAGGTCAATCCGCAGCTCAACGCAGTCATCACTCCTCTCTTTGAAAAAGCGCGTACGCAAGCAAAGTCCACTGATTTAGCGGACGGGCCATTCAAGGGCGTCCCGTTTCTCCTTAAGGATTTTGGCTGTCACTCAGCCGGTGATACGTATCATCAGGGCACGCGTTTTCTCAAAGACCTCGGCTGGACGGCAAAAGAAGACACCTATATGGCGGCCAAGCTACGCGCGGCGGGCTTTGTTTTCTTGGGAAAAACAAATACGCCCGAGTTTGCCAGCATGCCGACGACCGAGCCGGAAGCCTATGGTCCAACTCGGGATCCTTGGAACACCAATCATTCCACAGGCGGATCGAGCGGCGGCGCAGGAGCCGCAGTTGCCTCCGGCATGGTTCCGGCGGCGCATGCTAACGACGGCGGGGGCTCCACTCGTATTCCCGCTAGCGAGTGTGGGCTGGTCGGACTCAAGTCTACCCGCGCACGCGCATCGCTCGGACCCGAGTATGGCGAGATCTGGCAGGGCCTCGTCAATGAACACGTGGCAACGCGCTCTGTACGTGATACGGCCGCCATCCTGGACGTGATCGCTGGACCCATACCTGGCGATCCGTATTTTGCTTCTCTCCCGGCCCGACCATTTCTGGAAGAAGTCGGCGCTGATCCAGGCCAACTGCGGATAGGCTTTCTGGCCGACTTTCCAGGCAAGGCTGTGCCGCTGCATCCGGATTGTGTGACCGCAGTCCAAGAAACGGTCCAACTTCTCGGCGCACTCGGACACAGACTTGAAGCAGCGTATCCCAGTGCGCTCGATGCGGAACAGGAACTGCGACGGCACGTCTGGGCTATTCTGACGAGCGCGATCGCCTCGCATCTCGATACCTTGTCCAAACAGACGGGTAAACAAATCAGCCAAGACGACGTTGAGATCAACACCTGGGCCATGGCCGAAATCGGCCGTACGCGGACCGCCGTGCGCTATATTGAGGCAATTGAGTGGCTGCAATCTGATACACGCCGGATTGCGGGCTGGTGGCAGCCTGAAGATGGAAAAGACGGTTTTGACCTGCTGCTTACGCCGACGATTACCGAGCCACCACCAAAGCTGGGAGAGTTCGTGTCTACACCAGACAATCCCCTTGGGGCGGCACGACGCTCAGCACCCCTCATGCCCTTTGCCCTGCCGTTTAACGTGACGGGCCAGCCGGCCATATCGCTCCCGCTGTACTGGAACAGCGAGGGTATAATAGCTTGTCTATGAATCGTGCGCTCTTCGTCCTCTCCCTCGCTCTTTTCGCCACCATGTTGGGCAACGGCGTCGTGATTCCCTTCATCCCGATCTATG
>CAUZQN010000621.1:0-2678 GCA_963581605.1 uncultured Binatia bacterium (SeqCode) | reverse complement strand
CCGTTTGGCGTCGCGACACAGGCGTCACTCAGCGAGCAGGGGGCTCTCCCACATGAGGGCCGACGCTTCACGGGGTGCGCTCACCCCATTCATTACCCTCGTTAGATATCGACGGCGATGGCTTCAGCATCTGCAACGGCGACTGTGACGACAAGGATCCGAATGTCAACCCCGCCATCGCCGAAATCTGCAGCGACGGCATCGATAACAACTGCAACGACGTCATTGATGAAGGCTGCGGGCCAAATAATACGCCGCCCTTGGCGTCATTCGGCTCCACCTGTACGAGCCTTTCGTGCACCTTCACGGACAGCTCGACTGACGCTGACGGGACGATCGTGTCCTGGTCGTGGGATTTCGGTTACGAGACGACGGCAACTATTCAGAACCCGAGTCATAGCTACGCGGCGGCTGGAACCTACGACGTGACACTTACGGTAATCGACAACGGCGGAACCCAGAGCGTCCCCACGTCGCAGCCAGTGACTGTAAACGAGCCGCTGGAAGAGCTAACCGTGAGTGGCATAGATCCGAATACGGTGCAGTTGCCCGCCTCCATTTTCGTCGCGACAATCGCCGGGACCGGGTTTGCCGCTAATGCGAACGTAAGCTTGAGCAATGGCGCAGGTCCGGCGCCCAAAGTGACGAGTGTGAGCGTTGAAAACTCGACGACCATCACGGCGACGATGACCTTTAAGAACGGCGGCCCGCAGCAGCCGAGGGTATGGGATCTGACCGTAACGGTAGGCGGAATGAGCGCGCCCCTCCAAAATGCACTCACGGTGTTGCCCTAGGAAGTTTTCTGGAATTCGGGCCGAGGGGACAAAGGTACCAAAGGTAAAACGAAGGATATTATCGCTTATTGTTAGATAACCTACACTCCAATAAGCTGACGGGTCTCCAGCAAAGACAGGAAGAGATGTTCGTTGAGACGTTCATCTCGTAACGATCTAGTGCGATCCGGCTAGGGCTGGATTACGCTGGAGACTTGGACTTGGCTCCAAGCCCCTCAAACCAGGGCAATACAATGGTCTCGTTGATGGAGTAGGGATAGGCGTGTCCCCAGTCTGGCAACTCCTGATAGGTCACGTCGTAGCCGAGTTTTACGAACACGTCTTTGACCTGCCGTGTCACCTCGATAGGGAAAATGGGATCCCGCCCACCGTGCACGATCAAGATCGGCAAGTCTTTGCCTTGACCACGTCTGATGAGGTGATCAACAGCCGGATGGATGCGGCCGGCTACCGGCGCTATACCCGCAAACAGATCCGCATAGGCCAGTCCCAGAACGTACGTAAAAATCCCTCCATCCGAAAAGCCGGTCAGATAGATCCGACTGCGGTCTACTGCATAGGTCTGCCAGACCTCCTCCAACATCATCCGGATAGAGCGACGGTCCAGCGCGGGATTCGGCGCAATACCAGGCAAGCGGATGGCCGACCACGTTTCCCTATTCGATTTGGGCGACAGCACCATATACCCTTTGCTCTTTGCCGCCCGTAACCAAGTCAAAATATAGTCATCGTCTCGGCTGTATCCACTGTGCAGGCAGACAATAAGAGGCCACTGTTTTTGGGGTGTGTAATTCTCGGGGACGTATAGTGAGTAGGCCGAGCGTGAGTCTTCACGCTCTGTCCGCATCATACCCACGGGGACCTCTAGCCCTGGAGTCCGGGTTTCCAACGCGGCAAGAGAAGGTAGGGCATCAGGCAGGACCCAGTATTGCTGCAGGATCGGCAGCTCAGCCCGTAACTCGTACAGGAGATGTTTGCCCAGACAGAGTTCATGCCGGCCCTTCAAGAAATCCATGCCGGATTCTTGTCCGGTAAAAAGCAAAAAGAAACGATAGGAATTGGCGCAATGCTCAATCGCTTTGGTAAATTTTTCGTGGAAGTCTTGCAATCCCCCGGGTGGAGAAAGCGCGGCAAGATTAGAAAGATCAGTCTTCAGCCCACCGAACAACTCACCCACAGCGTCCTGCAACTGTGCGTTCTGCTCGGCAAGCCGGGAAACAAACATCTTTTCCTGATGTGTTTCGATCGTACGTAGAAAATCCAGCAGTTTTTCCTCCACCTGCTGGATACCAGCCGTGTATTGGTTATTCCCGGCTTCCATCGCTCCCCCTTTTTTTCGATGTGCCTAAGAACGCCTAACAAAACTACTTAGTGTACGTTGTCAGCGCTCCAGCCCGGCCCTCCCTGGATTCCCGTTTCCACGGGAATGACAGTCGTTGTTGTGTCATACCTGCTTTCGCAGGTATCCAGGCCCACTGAACAAGACGGAGTTTAGTTAGTGGCTCTAAAGTGTCATACCCGCGACGCTTCCGTCAGCATGGCTAGCCAGCCAGCATGGCCAGCAGCCCACTGCCGACCTGAACCGCAACTAGCTTCTTGAGAGGCAAGACTTCAATATGACTCTCTGCTTCTATCTGCTTGATCCGTAGCTCCACCTGTGCACGAATTTCTTCTGCCCAACCCGCTTCCCCGGCCTCCTTCGCTAAACGATACACTTCACCCAGATACAGGGCGGGATGCAAACTGCGGCACACTGTTGCATCAAATGCCTGGGCATGAGTCGCTTCTTCTTCATAGGCAGACGATGCTTCGAGCTGTCTGCGCTGCGCAACCAGACGCTTGGGCGTTCGTTGCACATAATCAGACACAGATCGAAAGAGACGC
>CAUZQN010000620.1:0-2682 GCA_963581605.1 uncultured Binatia bacterium (SeqCode) | reverse complement strand
CAGCGAGACCGACACTTTGAGGTCAGAGAAGCGATTCATGATGGCGCGCAGCAGCGGATTGATACAGCTGTAGTCTCCGGTACTCAAACTGAGGAGCGAGACCTCTTCATAACCGCTTTTTTTGATGAGCTGGTCAATCTGCTCCTGCAGGGCGCGTGGATCTCGTTCCCGTAGCGGACGATAGATATAACCGGCTTGGCAGAAGCGACAGCCTCGTACACAGCCACGCATGACCTCCACGGCAACGCGGTCATGCACAATATTGACATTCGGTACGACCTGCGTAGTGAGTTGGGGGACGGTATTGAGATCTGCCACAATACGCTTTTGCGCACTGGTGTAGTCTGCATGCCGCGGGCGGTTTTCACGCAGGGTTCCGTCAGCAGCGTATGCCGGCTCGAAAAAGGCGGGGACGTACAGACCTTGAATCTTGCTTAACTTTCGTAAGAGGTCGGCTCGATCTCTTTTATCCCAGGCTAAATAGGCATCGCAGATGTCAAATATTGCTTCTTCGCCATCGCCCAAGAGAAAAGCGTCAATAAAATCGGCAATAGGCTCAGGGTGAAAGGCGCATGGACCTCCGGCGATAATCAGCGGATGTCTAGCCTGTCGTTCGCGGGAGAGCAGCGGGATCCTCCCCAGCTCAAGCATGGCCAGCACGTTGGTATACGTCAATTCGTACTGGAGGCTAAAACCAACGATTTCAAAAGCATGCAGCGGCCGGTAGGTTTCGAGTGAGACCAAGGGCAAGTCGTGCCGGCGGAGCTGCTGCTCCATATCCGGCCAGGGCGCATAGGCTCGCTCGGCTTGGATATCCGGGCGGTTATTGAGCAGGTTGTAGAGAATTTGTAGGCCAAAGTGGGACTGCGATATCTCATAGACTTCGGGGAAGGCAAGGGCGAAGTGCAGATGTATGGTTGCCGGGTCCTTGATAATCGTTCCGAGTTCACCACCTGTATAACGGGCGGGTTGCTCAACGAGGGGTAAGATCGAAGCATACGCCTGTCGAAGGTCCATCTCTCCCTTAGTTCTCATACCCAATGCATGCCTCCTTCAAAACCAGTGTGTATCTGCCAAAACCAGTGTATATCTGCAGAACCAGTGTATATCTGCAGAACCATTGTATATCTGAAAGGTTGGCAGCCACGCAAGGAGAAAGTGGCCTTTCTTTGCCTGGCTGCTAGGTGACCTTGGTATGAAAACCTTGACTTCCTCACAGCCGCTGGGTATAGGGGGCGATAACTCAGTCTAATGGAAAACCTGCTGCTTATGTAAGGGTTTGGAGCACATGAGCGTTCTCAACAGCAAAGTGCTCGTTCTTAATCGGTCTTACTTTCCGGTGCATGTGACATCCGTTCGCAGAGCATTTTCCTTGTTATATCAGGGTGTTGTAAAGGTCGTTGATAAACACTACCGCACCTTTGACTATGAGAGCTGGAGCGCCCTGTCTGCCTCGGTCCATGATGAGACCATCGGTCTTATTGATCGCGCGATCCGCGTGCCTCGGGTGATCCTCTTAGTCTCCTATGACCGTGTACCACGCCGCCGTGTACGGTTTAGTCGCTTCAATGTCTTTGCCCGGGATAATAATACCTGCCAATACTGTGGAAAGCGCTTTGCGCGGCATGAGTTAAATATCGACCATGTGATCCCGCGTTCTCAGAACGGACTCTCTACATGGGAAAACGTTGTCTGTTCGTGCTTTCACTGTAATCGTGTAAAAGGGGGACGCCGGCCGGAGGAAGCCGGGGTGAAGTTGATCACGAAACCCGTCCAACCCGAGTGGACGCCCTTTATGCTGGAGACCTTCAGTTTTAAGCGCTATCGTGAATGGCTGCCTTTTCTCAACGAAGTCGACGCAGCCTACTGGAATACGGAATTGCTTGAACGCTAGCTTTCCGGGTGGATTTCTTTGGATCCACAAGATATAGTAGCCGCATGATCTCAGAGCCCCTTCCCCTTGAGTCGTTTGCCTCAGGAAGGGGGCGGGGAGGATAGGAGGAGTTGTGGGGCAAATGCGGATCAAACAGCTTGAGCTGCTCGGCTTCAAGTCCTTTAAAAATAAAACAACGCTGACTTTTCCTGCTGGGATTACAGCAGTCGTTGGCCCGAACGGGTGCGGCAAGTCGAACATCGTTGACTCATTGCGCTGGGTCTTAGGTGAGCAGAGCCCTAAACATCTGCGTGGCCAGGAGATGAGCGATGTTGTCTTTGCCGGAAGCGAGGGGAATGCACCGCTCGGCATGGCCGATGTGACGTTGCTGTTGGAAAATACCAATGCTCCGGGTCATTTGACGAATGGCAACGGCCATAATGGGGACGCTCAGGACTGGACGGAAGTTATGATCTCGCGCCGGTATTTTCGTTCGGGTGAGTCCGAGTATCTGTTCAATAAAGTCCCGTGTCGTCTGCGTGATATTGTTGAGTTTTTTCTTGGGACCGGAGCGGGAACAAAAGCCTACTCTATCATTGAGCAAGGCCGTGTAGACGCCCTGGTCAGTGCAAAACCGCAAGATATTCGCATACTTGTTGAGGAGGCGGCTGGTGTCAGTCTGTATCGGAGTCGTCGCCTGGCTGCCGAACGCAAGCTGGAGCGCACCCAAGATAATTTATCCCGAGTGGCTGATATTCTGCATGAGATGGACCGCCAGCTTGGCTCGCTGCGCCGTCAGGCGAAAAAAG
>CAUZQN010000619.1:0-2689 GCA_963581605.1 uncultured Binatia bacterium (SeqCode) | reverse complement strand
GCACGACGGCAGTCCCGAGTTCAATACGTTGGGTCTCTCGACCGACTAAAGCCAGCAGATTAATCGCATCGTGTGAAAAAATTTGCGCCAGCCAGCCGGTATCGAGTCCAACTTCCTCAGCACGCTGAGCACGTCGAATCACGTCATCCATACTGGGCGACTCGCCCGCCCCTTCGCCTAGCATCATACCAATACGCATAGCTTTGTCCTTTTTTCGTCGGACCTTACTTTTGACACGTCCACACGAAATATATAGAGAAAGACGAGGGCCGTCCAATCAGGTCAGAGGAGGAATTCACATGGTAGAAGCAACACCAGACCGTTCAAAGCTACTCGAAGGCATCACTGTCCTTGATTTTACACATGCCTTAGCCGGGCCAACCTGCACCCGCATTTTGAGTGACCTCGGAGCTGAGGTCATTAAGCTTGAGCCGGCCCCGAATGGTGAATTCGGCCGGAGCATTTTCCCTGTCAAAGATGGCCTGGGTTCCATGTTTCTGTACACTTGTGCGGGCAAGAAAGGCCTGTGTGTTGATCTCAAGAAGCCGGACGGAATGAAAATCGCCACAGGCCTGATTGCCAAAGTAGACGTGGTCGTCGAAAACTTCGCTCCAGGTGTGATGGCCCGTCTCGGCCTCGACTATGAGAGTCTGGCCAAGCTCAATTCTAAAATTATTATGGCTTCGTGCTCAGGCTTCGGGCAGACTGGCCCACTCTCCAAGAACACCAGTTACGACATTATCGGTCAGGCCATGAGCAGCGTCATGCATATGACGGGCGACCCGGATGGCCCGCCCCAGTATGTGGGCAATTATATTGGCGATACCAACACGGGAGTACATGCTGCGCTGGCCATCTGTGCAGCGCTTTTCTATCGCGACCGAACGGGCAAAGGCCAGCTGATCGATATCGCCCAGGTTGATTCGCTTTTCTTTATGGACATGATCAATATCCCGCTGTACGCCCTCACCAACGGTGAACAAAATCCCAAGCGTTTTGGTGCACACCATTTTGGCATTGCACCACTGGGTGTGTTCAAAGGCAAAGACGGCTATATCGTGCTCCAGGCCGTCGAGCACCAATTCCCACAGCTGGCAAAGGCTATGCAACGCGAAGACCTGCTCACTGACCCGAAGTTTGCCACAAATATCAAACGGCTAGAAAACCGAGACGAACTGGTAACGATGATCGAAGCCTGGCTCCTAACCTTTCCCAGCAATGACGCCGCCCTCGCAGCATTGGCGGAGGTACGTATTCCCTGTGCGCCTATTCTTGATGTCGGGCAGGCATTCAATCATCCCCACATCCGGGCCCGCGGCATGGTCACGGAAGTCGAGCATCCGATATTCGGCAAGATGCAGATCACCAACACCCCCTTTGTTTTCTCCGAAACTCCACGCCAAATCCAAGGCCCGGCCCCGCTCATAGGTCAACATAACGTAGCTATTCTCACAGAGCATCTGGGTTATTCGGCACAGGAAATTGCCCGGCTCACTGAGGCAGGTGTGTTGGTGGAAGAGGAGAAGGTGAAGGAGTTGCGGGAAAGAGAATAGCCGGTGTGGCTGGGCTTCTTTAGAGCGCATCTCGTTTGAGTGCATCCTCTTTGTGTATGGGTTATCCTCGTGACATCGGGGTCAAGTTAACGCTGTACGCGACTAGGTCCCTCTTTTTTCCTCGCCCCCAATTTCAGGGGAGCTGGAGAGGATGAAGGTGAGGGGGATCTCAAGGAACTCTTCATCTGAGCGACCCTCACCCGCGTCCGCTAACGCGTCCGCCGCCCTCTCCCTAGTAGGGCGTGGGAATGGAACAGCCCGATCGTAGCGTAAAATATCTCTTAACTTGGCACCCATATGGAGAACAGGTCCCGTTACGAGTCTCGACTTTGACGAATCAATATAGCGCTGTCACTAAAAGTTCGTCCTGATCGCCGCATGCCTTCTTGGAATTTTTCGACAGCGTCCCATGCCTCGTTCGGAGAGAGACGCCGGGTTTGTTGAAGAGAATACCCACCGCCCAGGCTCCGCCCCTTGAGCCGTTCGAGAGCATTCTTCTCTAAGGCCTGCGACTTCGCGGCGCTCTTCTCCTTATTGCCTGCCTTCAGCCACCAACACATTCTTCACTCCGCCGTTGGTCCAATCCCAGCAACCGTGGTGCGGTGCATGACTCTGCGATAGCGGGCTTTGTCCCATGGGCGACCGCGGTGTAGACAGCAGCGGTTGTCCCACATCACGAGATCGTTGTCTCGCCATTTGTGGGTGTAGGTGTATTGCGGTTGAGCCACAAAAGCGGTCAGTTCTCTGAGGAGCGCTCGGCCTTCTTCAACTGGCCAACCGCGAATATGCGAAGCATGCGCCCCGGCATAGAAATTTTTATGACCATTGGCCGGATTGATCCGTACGACGGCGTGTGGCACGGCTGGGGTCTGGCTTTTTTGCGCGTCCGTCATCAAGGTCGGATCAATGAGGCCGCGCGAGTAGGTAAAGTCATGAATCGAGATGAGCGGCTCGATACGACCGCGCATCTCTTCCGATAGATCAGCATAGGCCGCCCGCTGCGTACAAAGTTCCGTATTTCCATCAAGGGAAGGGACTTCACGCCCGGATAAGAGCGAGGCTGTGGCTGGAATACGTTTAAACGAGCTGTCCGTATGCCACATCTCATTGCCTGAGTTGAATTTCATGCGTTTGTC
>CAUZQN010000618.1:0-2692 GCA_963581605.1 uncultured Binatia bacterium (SeqCode) | reverse complement strand
TATTATAGACTTTAGCCTAAGCCAGATCAGTGAAAAATAGGTCTCCGCTACGCTACGCGTCTGCTACAATACGCGCATTCGGACGATTCGTGAACCTGAGGCAAAAGGCTGAGATATAAACATGCACATCCTCGTGATTGAAGATGAAGCAAAAGTCGCCAGTTTTATTCGACGTGGCCTGGAGGCGGAACACTATAGCGTAGATATCGCCTTGGATGGCGAGGCCGGGCTGATCCAGGCCTTTGACCAGGATTATGATCTGATCATCTTGGATGTCATGCTGCCCAAACGCGACGGCCTGAGCGTCCTGCAAGAGCTGCGTAGACATAAGCTGCGGGTGCCGGTCTTGATGCTGACCGCGCGTGATACTGTAGCCGACAAAGTCGAAGGACTGGATCACGGAGCGGATGATTACCTGACCAAACCGTTTGCGTTTGAAGAGCTTCTGGCACGCATTCGGGCCTTGCTCCGCCGTGGGAGTCAGACCCAGGCTGCAGTATTGACCTTGGCCGATCTTCGGCTCGATCCGGTCTCACGTGAGATTACACGTGCAGGCAAGCGGATTGAGTTAACCGCAAAAGAGTTTGCGCTGCTCGAATTCTTTTTACACCAGCCGGGCCGGGTGCTCAGCCGGGTAGTGATAGCTCAACATGTATGGGGCGTGGACTTTGATACGTTTACGAACGTCATTGATGTGTATGTGAATTATGTGCGCAAGAAGATAGATGCGGACTTTAGCCCAAAGCTGATTCATACCGTACGTGGCGTCGGCTATGTGCTGAAAGAGGCTGAGGCCTAGTCTATGCTGCCCCACAGTCTGCGCGCACGACTCACGCTGTGGTATACGGCGTTACTGACCGGGATGCTGATCTTCCTTGGGGTGGCGGCGTTGATCCTGCTCGACCGCGGTTTGCGCGAAAACATTGATGCCTCGCTCAAGTCGGTGGCCGTCTCTATTGCCGAATCAGTGCGGCGTCCCTCGCGTCCAGGACGCGACTTGGGTACTGCCTTAGAGGCGCTGCTCGGGCCGGGACCGGCGGCCCGATTCTTTCGTCTGCTCGATCCGTTTGGTCGACCCGACCCGCGCGTTGTTCCGCGTAGCCGGATGAAATTTCCGCTGAGCCGGGAAGCGCGGCAGAACGCGCAGCGGGGACGAGAAACCTACCAGACAATTACCCTGCCTGAGGTAGCGGCTTCACCGGTTCGACTCTTGACTCTGCCGGTTATCGAGCGCGGACGGATGATTCATCTGATTCAGGTCGCCATGCCGCTTGAGAGTGCGGAGATGGCCCGTTCCCGATTTCTTCTCATTCTTCTCGGACTCATTCCACTTGCCCTTGGCGGGTCAGGTATTGGCGGCTGGTTTCTCGCCCGTCGGGCTCTGACACCAGTGGACGCCATGGTGGACGCAGCACGAGAAATTGAGGCCGAGGATCTTTCGCGACGGATTGAAACCACGGACAGCAACGATGAGTTAGATCGGCTGGCAACCGTACTCAACGACATGTTAGCGCGACTGGAGCGTTCGTTTACTGCCGTGCGCCATTTTAGTGCGGATGCCGCCCATGAGTTACGCACGCCATTAACCATTCTCAAGGGCGAGATCGAGGTTGCACTGCGTTCGCCTCCGGCAGAAGACGAGTATCGTCGGGTCTTGACGAGCTGTCTTGAAGAGGTAGATCGGCTCAGCGCGCTCGTGGCAGATCTCCTCTTTCTGGCGCGCTCTGACAGCGGCAACGTGCAGATTTCGTATGCTCCGGTCAATCTCACATCGGTACTGCAGGATGCGGGTGCCGCACTCCAGGCCCTAGCGGAAACGTCGCATACCGCCTTTGTTTTTTCCGCTGCAGCCGATGTCTGGACGCCGGGAAGTACAAGCATGCTGTTTCGACTCATTTTTAATCTCGGCGAAAACGCTATCAAATACACACCGGATGGTGGCTCGGTCGAGCTGACGCTTGAGCAGACTGAAGGAAGGGCGAAGCTATCCGTCAAAGACACAGGGCCGGGTATTCGGCCTGAAGAGCAGAAACATATTTTTGATCGGTTTTATCGGGCTGATCCTGCTCGCAGTCGTGGCGGAACCGGCCTCGGGCTCGCTTTAGCACGTTCGATTGTGCTCGCCCATGACGGACAGATCAGTGTCAACAGTATCCTCGGGAAGGGGAGCTGTTTCATTGTGCAGCTGCCGCTTGTTCCCCAGGACACACTTCGTGCTGAACAAGAAGACGGGCAGGGAGAAGGGCTGCGAGTTGGAGGAGAACCTGTAGGGTAGGGGGCTCTCATGCGAACTCGCAACGACGTTATCTCATCCGGTCGTTCCGGCTTTTTCTGCCAGACTGTTCTAGCAACCTGTCTCCTAATGTTTCTTCTGGTGTTAGGAGTAGAGAAAGCCGAGAGTGGCTCCCCTATCCCCGTTCGGTTGTCCGGCAAACTGTATCTCGTCCCCACTGGAGAGCCGGGGGGGCACGGCGATTTACTGGCGCTTAGGATTTCCCAGAAAGAGGAAGAGGAGTACATTGTCTATCTTCAAGTCGATGAATTTCACAGCCCATCAAAAGCACAGAGCGAATTCTCTCTTCTCCGGGAAATACGCGAGGTCAAACCCTATGTGCGTGTCATCAACGGCCAGCTACTGATCCCTCTACTGAGGGAGAAGAACCTGCGGCAATCCATCATGCTCGGCGGCTTC
>CAUZQN010000617.1:0-2693 GCA_963581605.1 uncultured Binatia bacterium (SeqCode) | reverse complement strand
CCGGTATACTGGGCCGCGCGGCATCGAACGTATTCTGCATCGGCTGGCCGACTCTCTGGAATGGGAACCCCAAGAAGAAGAAGGCCACGTCATCGCTCTGCAAGGCGAGCGAGCGAATATCGCGCTCGAGCCTGGTGCCCAGATCGAACTCTCAGGCGAACAGTGTGAGACCGTGCACTGCGCGGACAAAGAACTGCGCCACCACTTCAAGCATCTGCTGGCTATTGCCGACGAGCTGGACATCGATTTTGTCAATCTGGGCATGCAGCCGGTCAGCTCCCTCGACGACATCCAGTGGATTCCCAAAACGCGCTATCGGATCATGGCTCCGTATATGGAGAAGGTCGGCCGCCTTGGCCATCGGATGATGAAACAGACGGCTTCCATCCAGGTCAATTTCGACTTTAGTGACGAAAATGACGCCATGATGAAATTCAAGGTCGGCATGGGCCTCGTGCCCCTCCTGACTGCCATGTTTGCCAACTCGCCGATTTCTGACGGCAAACTGAACGGATTTATGACCATGCGCGGGCATGTCTGGACCGACACCGACCGCCGGCGCTGCGGCCTGCTTCCGTTTGCCTTTGCCGACTCGCCCAGTTTTGAGGACTATGCGGAGTACGCGCTCAACATCCCCATGTATGGCATTGTGCGCCAGGGGCAATGGATCAATATGACCCACTTGTCGTTTCGACAGTTTCTTGAGCAGGGCCACAACGGCGAGCGCGCCACCATTGAGGACTGGGGCATCCATTTGACCACCCTCTTTCCAGAAGTCCGGATCAAGAAATATCTGGAAATCCGTTGCTTTGATAATCAGCCATTTGAATACATGCTGGCTGTTCCCGCCCTCACCAAAGGCATCTTCTTTGATAACGACCCATTGTTGGCGGCCTGGGACTTGGTGAAAAAGTGGAGCTGGGAAGAACGGATCACGGCCTATCACGACGCCCACCGCCAGGCGCTCGGCGCGCGGGTGCAGGGCATTCCGCTGCTCGATTTAGCCAAAGAGTTAGTCATGATTGCGCGCGAGGGGTTGGAGCGCCACAACGATTGCAACCAGGACGGAGAAAACGAAACCATCTATATCGAACGGCTGAGTGAAGAGGTCGCAAAAGGCCAATGCCCGGCGTATCACATTGTGGAGCAGTGGATGAGTCGGTGGAACTACGACCTGAAGCACCTGATCGTCGGTACGGCGTATCAGCTTCCGGACGAGGACGAATAATCGTTCGCCCAACACTCAGCTCAGCACCTCTCTCGCTTAAGAGCCGCGCACTCACTACATTCTGTTTCCCCTCCACGCATTTCGTGCTATGAAGCCAAATCACGCCTCATTGAGCTTCATCAATCTTGCTGAAGCCTCGTGAGGATAAGGAGGGCCTCGTGGAACTCAGTAAAGATAAGCTTTTATGGATGTACGAACGGATGCAGACCATCCGCCTTTTTGAAAACCAAGTCAAGGCCGAATTTGGGAAAGGTAAGATTCCCGGTTTTGTCCATCTGTATGCGGGAGAGGAGGCCATCGCCGTCGGCATCTGCTCCAATCTGACTGATGCGGACTATATGACGTCGACCCACCGAGGACACGGGCACTGTATCGCCAAAGGTGTAGGCATACGCGGCATGATGGCTGAGCTGTTCGGCAAGGCCACCGGCATCTGCAAAGGCAAGGGCGGCTCGATGCATATTGCCGACATGGATAAAGGCATGCTCGGCGCGAACGGCATTGTCGGAGCCGGCCCGCCGCTCGCCTGCGGATCTGCCCTCAGCTCAAAAACCAAAGGCACCGATCAGGTCACGGTGTGTTTCTTCGGGGACGGCGCGTCCGAGCAGGGCACGCTGCACGAGAGTCTCAATCTTGCCGCAATTTGGAATCTGCCCGTCGTTTTCGTCGCGGAAAACAATGGTTATGCGGAGGCCACACCAGCCCAGTATCACTGCAGTGTTAAAAACATTGCGGATCGGGCCGCCTCCTATAATATGCCCGGTGTGACCATAGACGGAAATGATGTGTTTGCCGTCCACGAAGCAGCCCATGAAGCCATTACCCGTGCGCGCGCCGGACACGGACCCACCTTGCTGGAGTGCAAGACCTATCGTCTGAACGGGCATTTTGAAGGCGATATGCAAACCTATAAAATCCCGGAAGAGCAAAAGAGATATCAGACCGAGCTTGATCCCCTCACAGTGTTCAAAAAGAACGTGCTCGCACGCAACCTGGTCACTGAGGACGAACTCCAGGCTATTGAAGACCGCGCCAAAACTGAGGTCGAGGCGGCAGTCAAATTTGCCGAAGACAGTCCGTACCCCGAAGTCCAAGAGACCTATACGGATGTGTATGTCAACTACTAGTACGAGGGGCTAGGGGCAGGGTTTTAGGGGTTGGCGTATGGACAGCATGTTCTTACCACTCCCCATCCCCTCACCCCGAGCGCCCCTTTGCGCCTTTGCGGAGAAAAAATATGGCAGAACGAGACCTTAATTTTGGTCAGGCACTGCACGAAGCAATGAGCCTCGAGATGCGCCGGGATCCCAACGTGATTCTGATGGGTGAAGATGTCGCCGGTGGGGCTGGGGTTGAACACCTAGAGGGAGACGATGCGTGGGGCGGCGTGCTCGGTGTAACAAAAGGCTTAGTCAAAGAATTTGGGCGAGAGCGGGTCCTGGATACCCCGATTAGCGAATCCGGT
>CAUZQN010000616.1:0-2708 GCA_963581605.1 uncultured Binatia bacterium (SeqCode) | reverse complement strand
GGCCTATACTCCGATCCGGAAACCTCAAAATACATCAGCGGCTTTGCCATGGGTGCCAGCTCTATTGCGCTGTTTGCTCGTGTCGGCGGTGGCATTTACACCAAAGCTGCCGATGTCGGCAGTGACTTGGTCGGAAAAATTGAGGCCGGCATTCCCGAAGATGACCCGCGCAACCCTGGCGTCATCGCCGATAACGTGGGCGACAACGTGGGTGACGTAGCCGGTATGGGCGCGGATATTTTTGAATCCTATGTCGGCTCGATTATCGCCACTATCGCGATTGGTGCTACAGCCTACGGCGCGTCATTAACAACATTGGGGAGTGAAGGCGCTGAAGAAGGCGCGGTCCGGAGCGCTTTAATGGCCCTGCCTCTGAGTATGGCAGCGGTTGGCCTCCTGGCTTCCTTTCTCGGCATCTTCTCAATGAAAGTCCTGAAAGACTCAGGACCGCAGAACGCGCTGCGCTATTCAACCTTTATTGCCGCTGGCGCGTTCCTTGTGGCAGCATTCATTCTTATTCTCGTCTTCCCTGTCGCTACTGGAATTTTCTGGGCCGTTACGTCCGGCTGCATCGTGGGAATCGGGATTGGTCTGATCACGGAATATTATACATCCGCCGCACCAGTGCTCCGAGTCGCTGAGGCGTGCAAGACGGGCTCCGCCACAACTATCATCCATGGTATGGCGGTCGGCTTGGAAAGCTGTGCCCT
This sequence comes from uncultured Binatia bacterium (SeqCode), assembly GCA_963581605.1. Taxonomy (GTDB): domain Bacteria; phylum Desulfobacterota; class Binatia; order Bin18; family Bin18; genus Bin18. The sequence continues at coordinate 1,998 of CAUZQN010000616.1, read as the reverse complement.
GCCCGTCCTCGCGATATGTCTTGCCATCTTTATTGCCAACCAATCTGCCGGCATATATGGCATCGGTATTGCCGGAGTCGGCATGCTGGCTACCGTCGGCGTAACCATGACTGTGGACGCCTACGGCCCGGTTGCAGACAATGCTGGCGGTATTTCCGAAATGGCCAAGCTCGGTCCTGAAGTCCGCAAGATCACGGATGGCTTAGATGCGTTGGGCAATACGACGGCCGCTATTGGTAAGGGTTTTGCCATTGGTTCTGCCGCGCTCACCGCACTCGCCCTGTTCGCCGCATTTACCCAAACCGTTGGCCAAGCCCGAGGAGAACCTCTGCAAATCATTATAACCGATCCCATCGTGATGATTGGACTGTTCCTGGGAGGCATTCTACCCTTCTTCATTGGCGCCCTGACCATGACCGCGGTGGGACGCGCTGCCGGTCAGATGGTGGATGAAATCCGGCGCCAGTTCCGCGAAATCCCTGGCCTGCTTGAAGGCAAGGAAGGCGTAAAGCCTGATACAGCCCGGTGTGTGGATATCTCCACTACTGCCGCGCTCAAAGAAATGATCCTGCCCGGTCTGACCGCGGTTATCGCGCCGGTCTTAGTTGGTTTGGTTCTTGGCGCAGCCGCCCTGGGTGGTATGCTGGTCGGCGCAACTGTGACAGGCGTCCTGCTTGCTCTGCTTATGGCCAATGCCGGCGGCGTCTGGGACAATGCGAAGAAAGCGATTGAAAGGGGCGATATCGAGGGTGAAGGCAAAGGCTCGGAAGCCCATAAGGCTGCCGTGGTCGGTGACACGGTTGGCGATCCGTTCAAAGATACCTCAGGTCCCTCGATGAACATCCTGATTAAGCTGATGTCTATCGTGGCCCTAGTGATCGCACCGCTGTTGGTTTAAGCGTCCAACATTCGTTACAAGGGCGGGTCTCGTACGTCTCGTACCCGCCCTTTTTTGTTGTGCGACTCTGGACACGTAGCGCATGTAGGGGAGTACTGAATACGTCCATATAGTGGTCCCGCTCCAAGATCGAGGGGGTACACACAAGAGAGGATGACGATAAGCTACTCACCTTCTCTGAAAGTTTTCTCCTCTATATTGAGATGAAACCACGGTTACAGCTTCATTATTTTTCGGAGGACGAAATCCATGACACGGTCCGGAACTACTGCGTTTAGAGAGAGGAGCAACTTGGCATCGAGACCTACTCGATACCGGATCTTGGGCCGTCGGGAAAAGAGTGCATGACAAATGGCCTCAACAACTTTTTCAGGGGCGGTTGCCATTCCCCGGAATTGCTCTGGCGCGACAATGAGGCCACTTCCGATTCGCCTATAAGTTTCTGCGCCGTCCCCTGCGACCCGAGCTACCGCGTCGTCGGCAGTGGTTCTTAGTACATCTAACATTCGAGTCGCCGTCCCACCAGGCTCGACAACCGAGACCTTCGCGCCAAAAGGATGCAACTCTCTGCGGAAAGAATCCGCCGCTGCTTCGAGAGCAAACTTTGACGCACAATACGGACCCGTCATGGGATACCCCACTTGCCCGCCAATGGTGCTGATGAAGATGATGCGACCTTTGGCTCTCCGTACATACGGGACTGCCCGATGGGTGATACTGACGTGACCGAAGAAGTTGACGTCAAACTGCTGTTTCCAGAGGTCAACCGGCGTGAATTCGAACGCGCCCCACTGGACGGTACCAGCGTTGTTCACTACCCCGTATAGCCCACTGTCTTCGAATATCGGTGCGTAAACGTAAAAAGAACTTGTCCAACGATGCTTCGTCAGTAATATCAAAAAACACTGGCTCCACGTTTTGGGGAACGGTAGCTAACAGCTCATTCGCCGCATCTTGGTTACGCACTCCGGCGAGGACCTTGTAGCCGTCATGAGCGAGACGAATAGCAGTCGCCCGACCAATCCCGGATGAGGCGCCCGATATCAGAATGGTTTTTTGCAATGGAGGCTCCTTAGAGTGATGCTGGGTTACGCGACACT
>CAUZQN010000615.1:0-2709 GCA_963581605.1 uncultured Binatia bacterium (SeqCode) | reverse complement strand
AGGAAAATTCGATCTTGCTGAAGCCGTTCAACAGTCCCTCGACATTATCCTCAACGGTCTTGCCACACACACACAGAAAAAATAGGAGAACCGCATGTCCCAAACTCACGCTACTGTCATTGGTGGAAGCATGGCCGGCTTGTGCGCCGCCCGCGTGCTCAGTGACCATTTCGACACCGTTACAGTGATAGACCGGGATAGCTATCCGGACGGTGCGCTTGAGCGGGCCGGCGTGCCGCAGAGCCGTCATGTGCACGCCCTCCTGGTGCGAGGCAGGCAAGAGCTCAATCGCTTCTTCCCTGGCTTTGACAGCCTGATGCTGGAGCGTGGGGCACATGACATCGACTTTGGCAACGACTTTGCGACGCTGCGGCCGTGGGGTTGGGAGCGCCGCCACCCCACCGGCATGATGACACTGTTTGCCAGTCGGAATCTTATAGAGTCCACAATCCGAGAACTCTTCCGCAAGCTGCCTAATGTAGAACTACGCGAGCAGACCAGCGTCACCGGGCTGGGCATGACGACCCATGGGCATAAACGCATCGACCAGGTCCATATTGCCCCACGCCAGGATGGCGCACCGAGCACGATACAGGCCGAGCTCGTCGTTGATGCCAGTGGCCGCGCCTCCAAGGCGCCCGACTGGTTACAGGAACTAGGCCTTACGCCGCCAAAAGAAACCATTGTGAATTCCTACTCCGGCTATAGCTCACGCTGGTTCCAGGCTCCGCCGGACGATCAGCTCCCAGCTGAGTGGTGGTGGAAGGGCATCTGGCTCGAACCGGAAGTGCCCGGGGGCATGCTGGCCGGGGTATTATTCCCGGTCGAACAAGGACGCTGGATAGTCACATTAGGCGGAGTGGCCAAAAATTATCCGCCTAAAGACGAAGCCGGGTTTATGGACGCCGTGTCCCAGCTGCGTTCACCCATACTGGCCGAAGCCGTTCGCCTGGCAGAGCCGATCTCTCCGGTCTATTGCAACCGAGCCATGGCGAATCGGTTTCGTCGTTACGAGAAATGGAATGAGCGCGTTGAGGGATTTATCGCCGTGGGCGACTCGACCTGCGCCTTTAACCCCATCTATGGACAAGGCATAACGACCGGAACGCTTTCGGCCGGGGCACTTCAAAAGTGTTTAAAAAAATACGGGCCTACGCACCCTAAACTTGCCCGGCATTTCTTCCAAGCCCAGGCGCAGGTGCAATCCGATCCGTGGGGGTTGGCAACCGGCGCAGACTTCACCTATCCCTCCACAGAAGGCGAGCGGCCGGTCGGATCGCGCATTTTCGCGCCCTATATGAAGGCCCTTTTCACAACTGCGAACAAGGACATGGAGCTGCATCGCCACATTGATGAAGTCATTCAGATGCTCAAACCCCCATCACACTTCTTCACCCCGGCCGTCATGGCACGTGTTGCCCGGGGAACCCTGCAGCGCTGGCTGCAGTGGAAATCCGAGCAGCACGTTGCCCCGGCTATGCCGCCTACTCCTATGCCGGTTGGCTGAGTTTGTCGGCTAAGGGGACCCGGCTTGCCCCTCTAGACCAGTCTCCTGGAGCGCGGTATCATCGCTGTCCGCGACACTCTGTACAGAGAAAAGCGCTGTAATTCTGCGAGGATGGCGGAACTGGTAGACGCGCTAGTTTGAGGGACTAGTGGGGTAACACCTGTGGGGGTTCAAGTCCCCCTCCTCGCAATTTCTTTCGGGCAGGGACCACCCTGCCCGTTTCCTTTTGTGCGTAGTTTCGGCTTTAATGGAGGAAGATAGCTCTTAACATTGACTCCCGTATGGGGTTGTGAGACACAGGAGAAATATGTCAAACGAAACACAGCTTGAGACGTCTGGCAGATCAAAACACTCGGAGCAAGCAGGGCACATACGACCCAAAGACCGGCTTCTCTTTACACTTGAGAACGACCTTCAAGTGGCTATTCAAGAGGATCATTTCGCGCCGGTTGTAGCCATCCAAATATGGGTCAAGGCCGGCAGCGCGGATGAAACCCCGGATGTAGCTGGTGCTGCCCACGTGCATGAACACATGCTCTTTAAGGGCACGACGCGCAGGCCGGTTGGCGCGATTGCAGCGGAAATCGAATCGTCAGGCGGCAATATCAATGCGTTTACGACGGCGGATCATACCGTCTACTACATCGTCCTGGCGTCTCGCCATTTCTCGACCGGACTCGATATTCTGACCGATGCCATCCAAAACTCTACGTTTGATGCCAACGAGCTGGACAAAGAGCTCAAGGTCGTCATGGAAGAGTGGAAACGTGGTGAGGATTCGCCCACGAGCCGGGCGGCAACCGAACTCTTTGAGATCGCCTATAAGAAACATCCCTACGGGAGGCCGATTATCGGCTATCGGGAAACCGTTGAGGCCCTCAACCGAGACCGTGTCGTGCACTTCTACCAACGCTGGTATCACCCCAACAATATGACTTTGGTCATTGTCGGCGACATCGACCAAGAAGTAGCACGCCAAGAAGTTGTGCGCTTTTTTGCGCATAAACCGCAGACCGCTTTGCCGGTCCGGCCCCGCCCGCCTGAGCCTGCCCAGACCGAGCTGCGCCTGTCGGTCATCGACATGAACGTTGAGGAATTCTATTTCTATCTGGGCTTTCCTCTGCCTCCGGCCGAACATGAAGATATCTTTGCTCTCGATCTACTCAGCTTTATCGTAGGCGGAGGAGAAAGCTCGCCGCTCA
>CAUZQN010000614.1:0-2713 GCA_963581605.1 uncultured Binatia bacterium (SeqCode) | reverse complement strand
ACCATGCCATTCATGACTACGCCAATAAGGAACCACCTGCGCCAGGGAGAGATGTGTTCGGGCTGAGGGTTGGCCCGTTGATAAACACGCACGAGTCCGTAGCGCAGCGCGATAATAATCGTCACCAGGGCAAACCAAACAGCGAGCAGCGACCAGTGGATTTTTTGCGCAAGGACGGCGACGACAATAACAGCGTTCACCAGGGTCGCCACAAAGCCAGTAGGGGCATGTGAGTAGAGGAGCGAGACCTGTTCGACTCCAATACTTCGGATACATTCTTCTGAGGGGGGAGAAGAAGGCGTGTCAGCCTCATCCGGGTTGGTTCCAAATGTTCTCAAGTAATCGAATAGCGACATAGCTTCAACCCTGGAGATTCTATGAAACTCTCATATATGCAAACTTTACCTCCCTCCTGGGGCAGACCATACTCACGCTTTTAACGAAATACGGGAATAGCCGAGGCCGAGGAAGGAAAAGATCGACGGTATGCTCTGCCTCCACCCGGAATTTTTATCGGCGTAGCGCCAAGTCACTTTAACCGCAATCGGCCATGCGATGCCCTGAATCGGCTACGGATGACACACCGTTCACCAAGTCTAATTGTGCTTAATCTTCGTTTGCCAGGCCTGTTCATGTAGTCGTGACGGAGCAAGACGGCCTATTCGATTGTAGACTTGGCCAACCAGTCTATCCGATCTATGCCATGAGCAGGAGGAGCCCATGAGCACACTCAACGATCCGCTCCAGGCAGCGCAGTCACTGCGGGAGACCATTCAGGAACACCGCAAGGAGACCGAAGAGGCGCGCCGCCTCGCCCCCCAGATCGTCGAGGGGCTTATTGAAACGGGGCTGTGTCGCCTCGTCGTTCCCGCCAGTTTGGGCGGCTACGAAACAGATCCGGTGACGTTTGTCCGGACGTTGGAGGCGCTCGCTGGTGCAGAGGCCTCAGTAGCCTGGATTGCCTGGAACAACGCATTGCCGTGCTTTTCCATGCGCTACCTGTCCGACACTGTCCGCACAGAGCTCTTCAGCGATGCCCGAGGGCTCTTCGCGAATTCGACCCGCCCGTCCGGCAAAGCCGTTGTGGCAGACGGCGGGTTCCGAGTCTCGGGACGCTGGTCGCTGGTATCAGGCTGCGAACTGGCCGACTGGATTCCGGTGATGGGGGTGATCACCGAGGACAACGGGCCACGTTTGCTGGCTCCAGGCATACCGGAGATGCGCATGGCCTACGTCCCCAAAGGGTCATACGAAATCTTAGATACATGGTACGTCGGCGGGCTGCGCGGCACGGGCAGCCACGACATCGTTGTAGACAATGTGTTCGTCCCGGCGGAGAAGACCTTTTCCTTTTTGGACACCGCTCAATTGGACCGCCCGATTGCCCGGGTGCCGTTTGGGGCAACCATGGCGGCCGGCTGCGCCGCGATCTGTCTAGGTATGGCCCAAGCGGCTCTCGACACGCTCTTAGACCTCGCCTCCACCAAGCGCCAAGTGGATCCGGGGCCTGGGCTCCGGGATCGGTCAACTGTACAGACATTAGTCGCAACGACTCTGGCAGAAATCGATGCCGCCCGGGTGCTGCTGCATACCACACTCGAGGATGTTTGGGCTCACTGCGAGCAGGGAACCCCGGTGAGACTCGAACAACAAGCGCGTGTGTGGCGCAGTGCCTTACATGCCGCACAGAGAAGCAAATCCATGCTAACCGCCATCTTTGAGGCAGCCGGCACCTCGGCTCTGTATGTCGATTGCCCAATCGAACGCCTGCACCGGGACATCCACGCGGTCACGCAGCACGTCATCTTAGCCCCGATGTGGCTGGTGGAAGCAGGCCGAATCAGTTTAGGGTTCGAATCGGCAAATCCGCTCTTCTCCTCGTAAGGTGCGATCGCGTCGGCGCAGGGGGCTGCTGAATGTCGCCTATGACAACTCTGCTAAGAGCGCCTTGGCATCCTTCAGATCCGCCGTATCAAAGCCTTCGGTAAACCAATTGTAGACTGGCGCGAGCAGCTCCCGTGCTTCGGCCTGCTACCCCTGCTGCTGCCACAGGCGGGCCAGGCTCGTGGCGGCACGGAGTTCTAATGATTTCGCTTCTTGTTTGCGGGAGACTCTGAGAGATTTTTGGTAACACCCTTCCGCCTCGAAGTGGTTGTCTTCCGACTGTTGCAGAGGCAGTTCGCCGTTCAAGCGATGAAGTTCGGCCTCGTGAAATCTCTCATGAGAATTGGCGATGTAAGCCAACGCCTCATCTATATGGGCATGGGCTTTTTCGAATTCCTTCCTTTTCCCACATCCTTTTGCCAAAAAACTTTGGATAAGAGATTGCCAGAGTTTCGTGCCCGTCGACTGCCAGCCGTCAAAAGCGGCACCTGCTTGCTCCATTCCCTTATCAATACGCCCCTGCGCTATGAGCGCTCCTCCGTGAAGAATCTCTCGCAGCGCTAACCACTGCGGAAGACCGTAGTCTGTAGAGAGGACAATGGCCGCATTCGCGTGTTTCTCGCTAACACTAGCTTCGTTGCGATTTAAATGGACTATGGCGCCAAGGCAGTGTGCGCATGCTTCACTGACCGGCTGTCCATAGGTCTGGGCAACATTGACAGCCTCCAAAACTTTATTCAACGCCTGTTGGGGATAGCCGAGCGACCATCGCACTAGAGCGCTGTAAGTAAGATCTACTACTTCTGTATCCATCCAGAGATGGGAAAGG
>CAUZQN010000613.1:0-2715 GCA_963581605.1 uncultured Binatia bacterium (SeqCode) | reverse complement strand
AAACATAACCAGACCGCGTTGCAGTGCGGCGGACTACAGGAACGAGCAGAACGGACAGGAGAAACGCTGTGGTCGGCGCAAGAAGGAGGCAACTCCAGTCAGAGAAATTCTGCATGCTGGAAATAATCAATCACATCCTGCACGATAATGCGCAGGCTCCGGGTCGGCCTATAATCAATCAAAGCACGGATTCTTATGAGGTCAGGAACCCGTCGCGCCATATCCTCAAAGCCTTCTTCATATGCCTCGTCATAGGGAATATAGCGTCTCTTAGACGGACTGTTCGTCATCCGTTTTACAAGCGCAGCAAGTTCATTCCCGTGGAGGGGATCCAGGGGGGAGAGGCCAGGGCGCTGACGACGTGCTCCAGACAGTTTTGTTCTGCATTCTCAGCAGCAAGCAAAACACAGCACTGCTATATTCTCTTCTGCTGCGGTTGAGGATCTTCGGCAGGCGGAAGGCAAGACGGAGGCGACTCACCACTTTTGACACGAGACTGCTCAGGAAGAGCTTTGGTCCTTATCTCCGGGATATTTTCTGCGCCTCGAGCACTGTCCCATGCACAATTTTTAGGAAATCGGACGCAGATCGCTGCCACGAAAATTTCTGAGCCTGGGCTTTGCCCCTCTGATGCAGCGTCTCTCTGTGCTTCTCATCCGTTGCGATCTTAGACATCGCGCTGGCAAGGGTAGCGACATCACCACTCTTGATCAGCAAACCAGCTTCTCCCATCACTTCCCGCATAATGGGGATATCCCAGGCAACGACTGGAACACCGCGGATCATAGCTTCAAGGACCGGGAGTCCAAACCCCTCATAGGTCGAGGGAAAGATCAACGCCAGTGTTCGCAAATATAAATCCTCGAGATCCTCATCTGAAACATGGCCGAGGATATGTACACGGTCGGCAACGTTCCATGTTTGTGCGGACTCCTGAAGCGCCCTTTGCCGTTGTGCATCACTCTCTCCCACCACGACAAAGTGATATTCTGACGACACCTTCGAGAGTGCTTGGAGCACACACTTCACCTGGCGTCGAGGTAGCAAACTCCCTACGAACAGGAAAAAGGGTGCTTGTATGTGGTGATACGGCCCTCCGGCCTGTAGCCGTTCCCCCTGCCTGTCTGAGCGCTCCGACCCTGGGGAAACCACCTGAACCTTTTCTTGCCGTAATCCATACACCCGCAAGATCTCTTGTCGCGAAAATTCAGATACGGTAATCACTCGCGTTGCCCAGCGGCTTGAGGGATACGCAAGGAGTTTTGGTTTAAAGTGTATCCAGCACGGAAAATCCTGAGGGAAAAGAGCGAAAGAAATGTCATGCAGACATACAATCTGAGGGACAGAAGTCAAAAGTGGGCCACAGTAGTACGGTGAGAAAAGCACATCGATCTTATCTTTCCGTACGGCCCACGGCAGGACACACTGCTGCCACACGAGCGGACTTGCGGTGATAGGGCTGTGTCCAAGAACACGCTGGCAAAACGGCTTTTTCTCAAAAGACGCCGCAGGCAACGGCCTTCGACACAGATATAAAATATAGTCGTGTTGCGGAGCGAGTTCCGCCAGGGCACGGAGCAGAGCAGCCAGGTAACGCGCCACGCCCATGGGCGCCGGCTCCGCCAGCACGCGCGCATCTATTCCAATCCGTAAGGAACGAGCTGCCATATAATCCGAAATCTGCTCTCTGTAGACCCTTAGACCCTGCCCTTTCTTTACCCAGTTTCAATATTTCTATATTGCTCGATGACATCGTCCACAGGTCCACGCACCTGAATTTGCCCATTTGAGAGCAGCATGGCCTCATCACACAGGCGAGCAATCAAATCCATCTGATGGCTGACGAACAACACGGTTCTGCCATCACGACTCACTTCACCAATTTTCCCTAAACATTTTTGTTGGAACGCTAGATCCCCAACAGCCAAAACCTCATCGACAATAAGAATTTCCGGATTGAGATGCGCGGCGACCGCAAAAGCTAATCGCAAGAACATGCCACTGGCATACCGCTTCACCGGCGTGTCCAGAAATTTTTCGACTTCCGCAAACGCTACAATTTCGTCAAATCGCGCTTCGATCTCGTGGCGCAGCATACCCAGGATCGCCCCATTAAGATAGATATTCTCTCGGCCGGTAAGATCAGGATGGAATCCCGTTCCGACCTCGAGCAGGCTTCCAACACGGCCGTATAGCTCAACCGAACCGCAGGTTGGTTCAGTAATCCGAGCTAAAATTTTGAGCAAGGTCGATTTCCCGGATCCATTCGGCCCGATAATGCCCACGATTTCTCCGGGCATGATGTCAAAGCTCACGTCCTTGAGTGCCCAAATAGTCTCGGCTTGGCGTCTTCTCCTGTGTCCTGCCCGCACTAACGAACGTAGCCCCTCGGCGAGGGATTCCCGCAGCGTAACATACTGGACGGCGTGCGCTTCTGCGCCCGAAATTCCAAGGCGATATTGCTTGCCGAGATTGTGGACTCGAATGATAGGTCGCATGAGACGGTGCTGAGTCAGACAATATCGGCGAATTGTTTCTCCATACGACGAAACACAAACGCGCATGAAAAAAATACGACCAGGGTAATAACGGTTGATATCCCAAGCATGCCCCAGTCTAATGCCCCACCAAAGAGTGCCGCCCGGTAGCCTTCAACGATCCCCGTTAACGGATTCAGAGCAAGCGCCCAGCGCCACTGATCAGGAACCAGGCTGG
>CAUZQN010000612.1:0-2715 GCA_963581605.1 uncultured Binatia bacterium (SeqCode) | reverse complement strand
CTGGCCTGGGAACGTGAGAGAAGTTGAGAATCTGATTGAACGCCTTGTCATTCTGAGTGAAAACGGTCGTATTGCGGCCGATGACTTACCTGCGCATATTCGTTCTTTTATCTCAGAAAAGAAACTGCCGCATCCGAATCTAACAAATGGGGATGTCAATCTCAGACAAGCTCTGGAGCAGTTTGAGGATCGTATGATTGATGAAGCGCTGCGCTGGACAAATGGCAATAGAATAGCGGCAGCGTCATTCTTGGGGTTGAAGCGAACAACACTGGTCGCCAAGCTGCGCCGCAAAAAGAACCAGGCAACCTCTTTTGTTTCTGCTAAATGAGACAAACCCAATATGCCGTAGGAGAGGCTGATGACACTCCCGGATAAAGAACAGACTCCGCCGAGCATGGCTACTGTCCTGGTCGTTGATGACAATGAAGACCTGGTGGATATCCTGACCCGGCTCCTTTCCCGGTACGGGATGAATGCTCTGTCGGCTTATAACGGCCGAGACTGTTTGGAGATTGTGCGCAATACCGCCGTTGATGTTATCGTGCTTGATGTGATGATGCCGGGCATGGATGGGCCGGAGGTGTGTGCGGAACTCAAAAAACTTGCGCTGTCGATTCCGATCATCCTTCTGACTGCGAAGGATGATATGGCCACCAGAGGGGCCGGTATGGATTTGGGCGTGAGTGAGTTCGTTGTGAAGCCGGTCAATAATAAAGATTTGCTGGCCCGTATTAAGACCCAGATTTCCACGCGCGAGTGGGAGCGAGAAATCGACCAGACCTCGGCAACGATTAAGACATCCTAAAAATCGTCCTGTGCATGCTATGGATGCAGGCGGTCTCCCTTCCTCATTGATCACATAGGCGCCCTCTGGCACAATGTAGCCCTTCATGAGGAATCGATGAAGATGATGGCTGGCGGAGGATGACGCAACTTTCTGCAGACAGAAAGTCAGGGAGAGCAAGTAGAGAATGTTCTAGAAAAACGGAACAGCCCCTACTTCCCTATCCTTACCCAGCTCACACGCTCAGCTCACACGATGATTGAATCCATACGCAATCTACAACCCTAGCTGAGATGTCCTGTGGCTGGGAGCATACAATAAGGGAGATAATGTGGAGTCTTTAGGTGACTGGCAGCGGAGCTGCTATTGTGGAGAGCCCCGCGTCGCTCAAGTCGGGCAACAGATGACAGTGATGGGCTGGGTCCAGTCTCGACGCGATCATGGCGGAGTGACCTTTATCGATGTGCGTGACCGTTCGGGCCTGGTCCAGATTGTGTGCAATCCCCAAGTGAATAAAACGGCGCACGCGCGGGCCAAGGATCTGCGTTTGGAATATGTGGTCGCGGCGCGCGGGCGGCTCGAGTCACGCTCGGCGGAGACGATTAATCCGAATCTACCAACTGGCGAAGTAGAGCTGGTGGTAGAGGAGCTGCGGGTGCTCAATCCATCCCGTACGCCGCCGTTTCCAATCGAAGATGAGACAGAAGCAGCGGAGAATACGCGGTTGCGTTATCGCTATCTTGATCTGCGTCGGCCGAAGATGTTTGAGAACCTGCGTCTGCGTCATCGCCTGGCCAAGATCGTTCGCGATTATCTTGATGCAGAAGATTTTATTGAGGTAGAAACCCCGGTCTTGACGCGTAGCACGCCTGAAGGCGCACGTGACTATCTCGTCCCCAGCCGGGTCAATCCCGGTGGGTTCTACGCCCTGCCGCAGTCTCCGCAGCTCTTCAAACAGTTGCTCATGGTCGGCGGCCTGGAAAAATACTTTCAGATTGTCCGCTGCTTTCGGGATGAAGACCTGCGTGCTGACCGCCAGCCTGAGTTTACCCAGATTGATATTGAAATGTCTTTTGTCCGGCCCGACGATATATTTCAGCTCATCGAAGGCATGCTGGTCCGGCTGTGTAAAGAAATAAAAGGCATAGACGTGCCGGCTCCCTTTCCGCGTATGCCGTATGCTGAAGCCATGGCCCGCTTTGGGAATGACAAACCCGATATTCGATTTGGGTTAGAAATCCGAGAGACGTCCGACCTGTTTGGCAAGACGGACATCAAGGTCTTTCGTGAGGTTGTGGCCAGTGGGGGCGTAGTCCGCAGCATTGTCGTACCGGACGCCACTTTTTCGCGCAAGGAGCTGGATGATCTGATTCCGTTGGCTCAGGGCTTTGGGGCGAAAGGCTTGGCCTGGATTCGTCTCACAGACGCTGGCTGGCAGGCGCCGCTCGCCAAGTTCGTGAGTGACGAGCATAAAAAGAAAATTGAGTCCGCACTCGGTTTGAAACGAAACGATCTGCTGTTAATGATCGCCGACCAGGAGGACGTGGCGTGTGAAGTCTTGTCTCGCTTACGCCTCTATCTTGGCAATAAGCTTGGGATCATTCCCAAGGATGAGATGCATTTTCTGTGGGTGACAGATTTTCCTTTAGTAGAATACAACGCCGAAGAGCAGCGCTATGTGGCTAAGCATCACCCGTTTACGGCTCCCGACGACGAGGATCTGGCCCTGCTTGATACTGATCCCGGCAAAGTACGGGCGTTTGCCTACGATGTGGTGCTCAATGGGGTGGAACTCGGTGGGGGGAGTATCAGGATCCATCGTCTCGACGTTCAGCAGAAAGTCTTCTCCTTGCTCGGGATCAACGAGGCTGAGGCACAAGAGAAGTTCGGCTTTCTGTTGGAAGCGCTGTCCTATGGTGCTCCCCCGC
>CAUZQN010000611.1:0-2721 GCA_963581605.1 uncultured Binatia bacterium (SeqCode) | reverse complement strand
CATATATGGTCAGGATCGGACCATGAAGCGGGCAATGGTTTCGGAACTGAAAGCCAAACTCAGCAATTACTTGGCGGCCGTCCGTAAGGGGGAAACTGTGGTCGTTTGTGATCGCAAAACACCCATCGCACGACTCATCCCTTACGAAACAGGACCAGATGCGCTTGGAATCGAAGAACCGTCAATCCCAGGTAGTGCGCTGCTGCGACGCAGACCCGTCCGTCTCCGCACGCAGGTTGACGTGGTCAAGTTACTTCAAGAGGATCGTGATCGCCGTTGATCGTCTACCTGGATACCAGTGTTGTGCTTCGAATCTCGTCCGCTTTAATTGAACGTTCCGCCTTCCTCGGCTAGCTTCTTGAGCAGCGGTGCAGGCTGCCAGGACGCCGGGTCCTGTTCGGCTAAGGTGCAGACTCTCTCATAGACTTTCTTGAGACCGACGGTGTCAGCATAAAACATGGGACCGCCAAGATAGGCGGGAAAGCCGTAGCCATAGACATAAATGACATCGATGTCGCTGGCGCGCTGCGCAATACCTTCTTCCAGGATCTTGGCCCCTTCATTAATAAGCGCGTACATCAAACGCTCAATAATTTCTTCAGGACTGATAGCGCGGCGTTCGATGCCTTTCTCTTTGGAATAGTTGATGATCAATTCCTCGATCGCGGGATCGGGGTGTGGCGTGCGATCGCCTTGCTCGTATCTGTAATACCCCGCGCCAGTTTTCTGGCCGTAGCGCCCTAGCTCGCAAATGCGATCAGGAATCGTACAGTAACGTTCACCTTCGGTTAGGCTGTCTGGCAGGCCCTTACCTTGTCGAATGCGCCAACCCACGTCGAGTCCGGCCAGGTCGCCCATGGCCATAGGCCCCATGGCCAGGCCCAATTCGTACACGACACCATCGACATCCTGGGGCAAGCAGCCTTCCTCAAGCAGGTACTGGGCTTGGGCACCGTATTGATGCAGCATGCGGTTGCCGACAAAGCCGTCACACACGCCGACGACAACGCCGACTTTCTGGATGGCTTTGGCCACGGCTTGGGTCGTTGCCAGCGTTTCGAAGCTGGCCTCGGCGCCGCGCACGATTTCAAGCAAGCGCATGACGTTTGCCGGGCTGAAGAAGTGCGTACCAATGATTTTATCCGGACGCTTGGTTACCGAGGCGATTTCATCAACGTCGAGTGTCGACGTATTCGTCGCCAGAATGCATTCGGGCTTCGCAACCGTATCCAGCTTGGCGAACACTTCCTTTTTAACGTCCATGTTCTCGAACACGGCTTCGACGATAAGATCGACGTCGCCGAGACCGGCATAGTCCAGCGTCGGGGTGAGCAGACCCAGCCGTTGTTCGACTTGTTCCGCAGTGAATCGGCCTCTCTTGGCGCTGCGTTCATAGTTGCTGCGCACAACGGCCAGGCCCTTATCAAGAAACTCCTGGCTGGTTTCGAGGATCGTTACGGGGATGCCGGCATTCACAAAGTTCATGGCAATGCCACCGCCCATAGTACCCGCACCTATGATCCCGACTTTCTTGATGCCGAGGGTCTTGGTGCCCTTGGGCATGTCGTTCACTTTTGCCGCGGCCCGTTCGGCGAAGAAAATGTGGAGTTGGGCAGACGATTGATTGCTGGCCAGCACTTGTCTGAATAATTCCTGCTCCTTGGCGAGACCTTCGTCAAACGGCAAGGAGCAGGCGGCTTCAATGCAATCAATGCAACGTTGCGGTGCTTCGAATCCACGTCGCGTTTTGTGGGCTTGTTTACGGGCGGTCTCAAAGATGGAGAGGTCCACGCCGGTCACTTTGTCATTCAGGTCGCGTACTTTATTGAGCTTTGCCCCTTCGGCAACGAGTTTACGAGCAAAGGCTTTTGCACCTTCGAGTAGATTGCCTTCGTCTACGATCTCGTCTATCACACCCACGGCATGAGCCTGACTCGCTTTCATCGGCGTTCCTGAGGTGATGGCCTCAAGTGCAGCCTCAGGACCAATCAAACGCGGCAAGCGCTGTGTCCCGCCGCCGCCAGGTAAGAGTCCCAGAGTGACTTCAGGCAGCCCAACTCGGGCGGAGGGGACTGCGACACGATAATGGCAGCACAGCGCGGTTTCGAGTCCGCCGCCAAGGGCGGTGCCGTGAATGGCGGCAACAGCGGGCTTGGACAGGCTCTCGATAATCTCCATAGTTTCGAGAAAATTCGGAGGCTGGAGCGGTTTGCCAAATTCAGTGATATCCGCACCCGCAATAAAGGTTCGGCCCTCGCAGATGAGGACAGTGGCAATGGTGTCGTCGTTGTTGGCTTCGGTAAAGCTCTCAAGTAGCCCCTCCCGCACGTGCTGGCTGAGCGCGTTCACGGGTGGATTGTTGACTGTAATGATGCCGATGTCGCCGTCTTTGGTGTAGGTGACTGAATGACTCATAAAACAAACCGTCCTTTGTTGCTGTTTCCCTCTTCCGAAGGGGAGAGAGTTCCTATTAGATGAATAAACTAACGTCGCGCGGTGTCCTGTGTCGATCCCCCAAACCCTCGCCCTTACAAATTGGGCGATAATGAAAACGCCGACTCTAATCCTTAATTTGAGGCAGCTCGAACGGCTCGGGATCCGCGAAGCGGCGAACGACATTGGCCGTGATCTGAGCGATATCGTTGTCATAGCCGTTGCGAGCGAGCGCGCCGAACCACGATATCGAGCCGACCGAGAATACGGCTCCGCCAGCCGGTGTCT
>CAUZQN010000610.1:0-2728 GCA_963581605.1 uncultured Binatia bacterium (SeqCode) | reverse complement strand
GGCCAGGAAAGCCGGCGCTCAGACTGATCGCATAATCGATATCGCGTAAACTCCTCACGCCTTCGAGGACTGGCAGCTCTGCAGTAGCTCTTCCCGCATAATCCGTGGGAAACGCTGCCGACAGGCTCTGACCCATACCGATAATGGCATTGGCCTCCCCCGGACCATAGCCAAGGAAGACGTAGTCTGTGCCGTCTTCTTTGCCGGCTTCTTGGGCGAGTTGGCTGACCACGGATTCCGCCATGCTGGTGCCTGCAGGCCACAGGGTCATAGTGACAACACGAAGATTCCTTTGAAAAGCATGCCGTAGCAGGGAAACGGTCATGGGGTAGAGTTCCGGCTTTGAGGCAGGATCAAAATCCAAAGACAGCAGCAGCACCGAGCGCTCGGGTAGTTTTTCAAGCGTCTCGTAGACCTGATACGTCTCGGGCGAGACGCGCACCGGAAGGCCGAGTGGGTAGAACAAAGGGATCAACGTGACCACGCCCATCAGCACAAAGATGATGCGTCGATCCAATTGCAGCATGCGGCTGGCAAACTCAGACACTGTCATCTTGACTCCCGCCGAGATGCGCGCGCTCAATGCCGAAAATAATTTTGATAGATATCGCGATACCACCCAAGCTCACGCCAATAAGAATGCCGCGCTGCGCCGCCGTGTTCGGTACATTCATGATCCAATCGGAAATCTGGCCTATGCCGGGTAGCAGATACTCACCCAGAGGCACCCGGCCGGCCATAACGATGACTGCCGCACCGAGCAGAATCGTCGCCTCAAGTGACCGGGCACGAAAAGCACGATAGGCCGCTGACGCAACAAAAAAAGCCAGGAGTGAAAACATCGTGCCCTGAAGCGCCACGAGAACATAGTCGTACAACCAGCCAAAGACGGTGCCTTCGGCTTTGCCCTCTGCCCACAGTCCTGCGCCGAACATGACGAACATAGACACGAACAGCACCCCACTATAACCCCAGCCCGATTCTTGATGTTTGATTTTGAGGTAATGGGTCGAAAGCAGACTCCCCACACCGAGTATAATGGCAAATCCTGCGATAATTTGATTCCAGACCGATATTTCTTGCAGAAAACTTTCCGAGGCCGGATGGGGCACATAATACTGGAGGACAAGGGCGACCCCAAAGACAAAGGTAATGAGAATAGGCAGGGTCCGTTGCCAGAACAGCACAGCTTCCTCCTAGCGAAAATCGTGAAACACCTGAAAGGCGATCTCAAAGATTGGCAGCCCAAAGAGCGTGCCGACCGTGATGAGCAGTGTTCCCAAGACCAGACCGACGAGTAAGAAGCCTTTGCCCAAGTCTTGCCCACGTAGCGTGCCGACCAGGGCCGGGTCGCGTGAGAGATACGCGCTGGCGGCGTAGAGCTCTTCGCCAATGAGGGTGTAATCGCAGCTGGTGATAAAAAACGGCAGCTGATGCTCGGCATCCGTGCCCGCAATCTGAATCGCACCGGTGGCCACACCGGTCTCAGCCAGGAGGAGCGACTCGGCATAGTAATAGCCAATAAAAAAGTTGGCTGCCGGTCGCTCGCGCAGCATAATGCCGTCAACTGCCGCGGTGTAGGCGAATTGGTCTGCGGCAATAAAGAAATTGATGTCATCGGAATAGGCGTCCGGCCGTCCTGCGGTGAGATAGGCTTCCCTGACTATTTCCTGCGAAATAGCCATCACAATGGCGGATCGATGCGGGACCTTTATCTCCGTGCCATACACAGCCGCGCGCTTGGCGACTTCGCCCAGGATGACCGTGGCGGCAATAGTCGAGAGATTGGACGCATCACCGCTTCCGGTCAACTCTCCACTTCCGGTGAGATACAGAATGGGACGGCCCATTTCGGTCGCACGCCCGACTGCTTCTTCTACTGCATCGATGCCGGGAATGCGGCGCAGAAAGATGTTGGGGTTGGTTCGTGCATAACGTATAGAGAACAGCACGCCTGCGCTGAACGCGAGCATGAAAAGAAAGTTGTTGAGCTTGGCCCAATGAAACCAGTTTGCTTGTGGAGTTGCGGACAGGACAGGACTCTCAATGCGTGCCTTTCCGGCGAGAGCGATGACTTTGAAGAAGTACGGAGTTCCATCAACCAATGCTGCTTCCGCGTAAGTGCTGACCTGAAAAAAATGAGTGTGTGGCCGTTGTGCCCGCATGAGCCACCAGGGCGCCTGGCGATCTTTTTCATAATGGGTTTTGGCGGGAAACGTTGCGATCAGGTAAAATTCGCCCTCTGCCTGGTCGCTGAGAAAAACTTGGTAGCGTGCCTCCGCGGTCTCTTCAAAGAGTCCGTCCCAACGCAGTCCAATACTGCCTCCGCCGTCGCCTGGCATGTCGAAGGCTGCAGCTTCAATTTTTAGAACGACCATAGCGTCCAGGGCGAAACTGCGGCAGGGAAAGGAAATAACACAAAGCGTAATAATGATTTGGACCCACCAGCTGGGGAATTGGTGTGCTCTTTTCGGAGTATTTTCTACTCTAGAGGCTAACCCCCAACCCCTCATCCCTAGTCCCCTCAGTCCCTTCAGTCCCACTTTGCTAGCCCTCAATCATCTCTACATTCGCCCGAGGAATGGTGATCTCCTGGCCATTTGGTAAGGTCGCGACCAGAACGCGGACAACACTCTCCGTCGCAATACGTTGCAGCTCAGTGGGTAGCGCTTGCACCCGTACGAAGATGCCAAAGTATGGCTCACGGATGATCCGAACGAGATCGCCA
>CAUZQN010000609.1:0-2734 GCA_963581605.1 uncultured Binatia bacterium (SeqCode) | reverse complement strand
AGACAAGAAAATGACTACCCCTGGGCCTCAGCCCGAAAAACATAGCGCTGATAAGATTCTGTTCAACGGCTTCATTTACACCGTGGAACAGGACCAGCCAACCGTCGAGGCAGTGGCTATTCGTGCCGGAAAGATCATGGCACTGGGTTCTTCTGAAGAAGTCAGAAAACTTGCCGGAGAAAAGACGCAGCTCATTGATCTGCAGGGCCGCATGGTCATGCCGGGTCTGATCGATGGCCATTGTCACCCCACAAAAGGCGCCATTGCCAATCTGTTCAGCTGCAAGTTTGCATTCGCTGCAACGGCGGAGGATATCGCCCGTACCCTCAAGGATTACATGGAGAAAAATCCTGATGCCGACTGGGTGATTGGCGGGCGCTGGGACAGTAGCTTTTTCGAAAATAATGACATCCCGTCACCGCGTACATGGCTGGACTCGTATTCCAGGGACAAGGCGGTGTATTTGCGCGATATTACCGGTCATAACGGCTGGGCCAATACGCGAGCGCTACAACTGCTCGGCCTAGACAAGGACACGACAGACCCCGCAGGCGGAAAAATTATCCGCGACCCTCAGACCGGCGAGCCCAACGGTCTGTTGATAGAAGAGGCCGATGTGTCGGCGAGAAGCCAGGTGCCAGACTGGACAGCAGAACAATATCGAGCCGGTGTATTGGAAATGGTCCGCATCGCCAACGGCTACGGCATAACAGGCATGACCGAGGCTGACGCCAGCGAGCCTCTACTCAAGGTCTATCAAGATGTGGATCGGGCCGGGAAGCTAAGCCTGCACCTGGCAGCGTCTATTTCGACGCCGTATGGCGCTCGGGACACCCCGCTAGATTACGATCATATCGAGGCACTCCGTGACCAATATGCGTCAGACCATGTCGATACTCGTTTCGTCAAAATATATGAGGACGGCGTCCCCACCGGGGCACGCACCGCGGCCATGCTGGCGCCGTATATGCCCCATGAGGATTTTCCGGAAGGTTTCAATGGACTCTTACATGTAGATGAGGCAACTCTGACAAAGGACCTGACCGAGTTGGAGAAACGCGGCTTTACGGTGAAAATCCATACGGCCGGAGACCGGGCGGTCCATGTGTCCTTGAACGCCATTGAAAAAGCGCGTGCAGCCTCGGGGCGTTCCGACTTGCGGCATGAACTGGCCCATGCGGGTTTGGTCGCGCCTGCGGATATTCCGCGTTTTCAGCAGTTGAACGTGGTGGCGGACCTGTCACCTTATATTTGGTTTCCTTCGCCGATCATGCAGTCCGTGCTTGATGCGATTGGAAAAAGGGCCGAACACTATTGGCCGATACGCGATCTTCTAGAGGCCGGCGCTCCTGTCCTTACCGGCTCGGACTGGCCTGCGGCTGTACCGTCCATGGATCCCTGGATTGGGATTGAAACCATAGTGACCCGCCGCAACCCTTCTGGTGAAACACCAGGTGCGTTATGGCCAGAGCAAGCCATCAGCCTGGAACAAGCGCTCAGGATTTTCACCATCGAAGGCGCCAAAGCGTTGCGTTTGGAAACCGAAACGGGTTCCCTCAAAGTGGGAAAATACGCAGATATGATCGTGCTGGGGCAAAACCTGTTCAGCATAAACCCGGATGATATTGCAGACACCAGAGTGGACATGACCCTGTTTGCCGGCGAGGTTGTTCATCAACAATAATCATTTATGCTTGCGACTCACACTATTGGAGGATAACCGATGACCGACTCGCAAACGCATGCCGGCGAGATAGCAAAAGCCCTGAGCAATTTCGACCGTGACGGATTCGTTGTTTTTGAAAATGTCATAGAACCCGAGCTTATTAGCGAGCTCAAAGAAGCGCTGCTCAAAACCGAGCGCGACCTCAATATCACTGGCCGCGACACCGACTTCGAAGGCCGACAGACCATACGCATTTACAACTTACTGGCGCATGGGGAAACCTATTGGAAGGTGCCCACCCATAGGGCGGTACTGCCATTCGCCGAAGCCGTCCTAGATAGCGAGCTCCAGCTTTCTTCCCTGAGTGCGATTACGCTGTGCCCCGGCCAAGGGGCACAACCGCTGCATGCCGATGATCAACTGATCCCAATGGCGAAGCCGCATCAACCCTTCACCCTCTATGCGGTCTGGGCGATCAGCGATTTCCGCGAGGACAATGGCGCGACCCGCATCGTACCTGGCAGCCACAAGGCCGGCGACATGCCGGAGTTCGATGTGGAGTTGGATGGCGTGGCTGCTGAAATGTCGGCTGGCAGCATCATATTTTGGCATGGCAGCCTGTGGCATGGCGGCGGTACCAATAGGACCGACGAGCGTCGCTTTTCCATCTCCAACTATTACTGTGCGGGTTTCATGCGACAGCAGGAAAACCAGCAGCTGGGTATCGCCGCCGATATCACGAGGCAATTCCCGCGCCGTCTTCAGGAACTGTGTGGTTACTCCGTCTATAAGGGCTTGTACGGCCACGTCGATAATGAGGACCCGATAACCCTACTTGGCCGCACTAGCGAAACCAAAATGATCTGGCAGCAGTCTTATGCTGAGATGTTCGAAGCGGAAAAGCAGGCAAGGGCAAAAGGCTAAGAGGGTGTTTGGAAACTCACCGTACACGTCATTGCGAGCGAAGCGAAGCGATCTGTAGCGGGAGAAGAGATTGCTTCGTCGCCTCCGGCTTCTCGCAATGACATATTCTCTCCCTTTTCCAAACACTCTCTAAACAGCGAGAAC
>CAUZQN010000608.1:0-2734 GCA_963581605.1 uncultured Binatia bacterium (SeqCode) | reverse complement strand
GATTAAACTGTGATACTGCCGACATGCTGCTGACCTCGCTTCAAGGAACGTTGCTGTTCTTAGTGCCTGGATGTGTGGAGAATGGCAAGCTGGGTTTGCTGGGTCTGCTCGGTATCCTTGGCCTGGCAGCTCATCCTCAGTATCATCAAACAATATGAATCGAATTTCCATTGTATTACTCAGTTGCTTTGTATTGTTGTCTGTTTTCCCTTCGCAGTCGTTCACGGAGCAGTCTCCCGACAAAGAGGAATCTATACCGGGCGCTCATGCCCACGGCGTTGCATCTCCGAAAATAGATGAGCCCAACGCTTGGAAAGAAGCCGAGTTGTTGACCAATGCTCGCCAGGTCACGTTTACCGGCAGGCGGGCTGGGGAGGGATATTTCAGCCCAGATGGAACTCAGCTGATCTTTCAGAGCGAGCGCGCCGACGACAATCCTTTTTTTCAGATCTACCGTATGAACTTGCAGGACGGAGCAACCCTCAGAATCTCGCCTGGAACAGGTAAGACAACGTGTGCCTGGTTTCATCCTCTTCAAGAAAAAATCCTCTTCGCTTCAACGCACGAAGACCCGGATGCGCAGAAAAAGCAGCAAGCCGAGATCGAACGACGTGCCTCAGGAAAGAAGGGCCGCTATGAATGGGACTTTGATGAACACTACGACCTGTTTGAAGCAGATGCGAACGGACTGAATCTGCGCAACCTGACTCAGACGAGAGGCTATGATGCCGAAGGGTCTTGGTCGCCGAACGGACAGCTCATTGCCTTTACCTCAAATCGGCATGCGTATGCGGAAACCTTGTCTGAAGAAGACCAGGAGCGTTTTGCCCAAGACCCATCGTCTCAAATGGACATTTATCTGATGCGGGCTGACGGCTTAGAGGGACGTCGCCTGACAACGGCCCTAGGCTATGACGGTGGCCCGTTTTTCAGTCCGGATGGAAAACGCATTGTGTGGCGGCGCTTTTCTCCGGATGGTGCGCAGGCAGAGGTCTGGACGATGCGTATCGACGGGACGGACAAAAAGCAGATCACTCGTCTGGATGCGATGTCGTGGGCACCCTACTTTCATCCGTCCGGCGACTATCTGATCTTTACGACGAATTTGCATGGTTTTGATAATTTTGAGTTGTATATTGTCGACACACACGGCCGCGCTGATCCTGTTCGTGTCACTCATACCAAGGGCTTTGACGGGCTGCCTGTGTTTGCTCCGGACGGAAAACGGCTGGCTTGGACCAGGAGCCGGACGGCGGACAAAAAAGCTCAGATTTTCTTTGCGACCTGGAACGATGTGGAAGCGCGGTGTTTGCTTGGACTTGCGCCGCACCTGCCATCTACCTCTGCGATCCGGACGTGTGAGTTGCGTCGTACTGTTACCGATCTAGCCTCCGAGAAAATGGCAGGCCGATTGACGGGCACAGAAGGAGAAAGGCTCGCAACCGAGTACGTCGCCGCTATCCTGGCAAGAAGTGGCCTCGAACCAGCCGGAGATAACGACACGTTTTTTCAGTCTTTTGAGTTCACTGCTGGAGTATCCCTTGGCCCAAAGAATATCTTGAGTCGATACGCTGGTACGGAACGAGCGGACGAACAGAAGTATGTGATCAACACAGACTGGCGGCCGCTCACGTTCTCCAAGGTTGGTGACTTTGATCCGGCGGAAGTGGTCTTTGCCGGCTACGGTATTGTCGCTCCAGCAACGGATGCATACGAGGAATACGATTCCTTTGTTCATCTGGATGTGACGGATAAATGGGTGCTTGTTTTCCGTTATCTGCCTGCAGAAATAGACGCCACATACCGCCAACATCTCAATCGCTATGCCAGCTTGCGCTATAAAGCCATGGTCGCTCGGGACCGTGGCGCGCGTGGCCTCATTATTGTCAGCGGCCCGAATACCACAGTCAAAAACCAATTGGTCACACTATCATTCGATGCATCTCTTGCCGGGACGAGCATAGCTGCAGTGTCCATCACGGATGTGCTTGCTGAGGAGTGGCTCGGTCAGGCGGGAAAATCACTCAAAGATCTCCAAACTGCGCTTGATACAGGCCAGCTGATGGCCGGATTTTCCATAACCGGACTGACGCTTGGAGCCTCCATTGATATTCAGCAAGAGAAACGAACTGGACGGAATGTGCTCGCGCGTTTGCGTGCTAGCTCGGATACACCAGCGACCGGCATGGTCGTTGTTGGTGCGCACATCGATCATCTTGGCAACGGCGTAGGAAATGGATCGCTGGCGCGTGAGGAGGAAAAGGGTCAGATCCATTACGGCGCGGATGACAATGCGTCCGGGGTGGCCGCTGTGCTGGGGATTGCTCAATCTCTTGTCATGCCGCAGGCGCAAGGAAGGGGCGCTTTCAAAGGAGGGAGCGGACTTAAGCGAGACATCATGTTTGCCTTCTGGTCTGGGGAAGAAATGGGTCTGCTCGGATCGAGTCATTTCACCAAGACCTTTGGCCAAACCGGAAAAGAGCCTGAGCGGCTCTCGCCCGATGTTGTGGCCTATCTCAACCTGGATATGGTCGGCCGCTTTGATAAGGCCCTCGTCCTCCAAGGCGTAGGCTCAAGCTCGATTTGGCCGAGCGCAATTGAGCGCCACAATGCGCCTATCGGCCTCCCGCTGACCTTGCACAACGACAGCTATCTGCCGACTGATGCGACGGCGTTTTATCTCAAGGGTGTCCCTATTTTAAATGCGTTTACCGGCGGGCATGCGGAATATCAC
>CAUZQN010000607.1:0-2745 GCA_963581605.1 uncultured Binatia bacterium (SeqCode) | reverse complement strand
GCAATGTTAGCCCAGCGTGGCGGTCTGAACCGCCTTGATCCCCAGTCAAATGGACCATCTTAACGCTCCGTGATACCAGCGCTTTTGCGGGCCTGTCCGTGAAGTGTCCGCCTTTTAAGAAAAGACAGAATGGGCATCCGATGGGATGTAGGCGAAGATTATAAGTGGCTGACTCATAACGGGAAATATGAAAGAGTAGCGCCTATGAACTGGGCGAAAGAAGTCTCCAGATAAAAGACAACAGAAGTGTCTGAAGAATTGCAATCGAAAAAGGAGAACTGACACAATGAGTCAAACCGTATCCCAATCCGAACCAAGCCAGATACCAACTGCCGACGAGCTAGGCTTTGATCCCGGTGCCCTGCGTGAGCAATATGCGGCTGAGCGCGCGAAACGTCTGCGCACAGACGCGAACAACCAATACCAAGAAATTACCGGCCAGTTCGCGCACTACAATATGGACCCCTACGTCGAGCCGGGCTTCACCCGTCCTGCGCTGCACGAAGAACTCGATGTGGTGATTGTTGGCGGCGGTTTTGGGGGCCAGTTGGCAGCAGTGCGGCTGCAAGAGGCCGGCATCACGAACTTTCGCATCATCGAGAAAGCCGGTGATTTTGGCGGCACCTGGTACTGGAACCGCTATCCCGGCGCCCAGTGTGACATCGAAGGCTACCTCTATCTGCCCCTGCTGGAAGAGATCGGCTACATCCCGAAGGAACGCTACTCCTTCGCGCCGGAAATATTTGCCCACGCTCAACGGATCGGCAAGCACTTCAATCTCTACGAGAAAGCCTGCTTCCAGACGAAAGTCAAAGAGGCCCGTTGGGATGAGGAAGCAGGACGCTGGACAGTCACCACCGATCGCGGCGATGAGTTCAAGACGCGCTTTATGATCATGTCGAGTGGGCCGCTGAACAAGCCCAAATTGCCTGGGATTCCAGGAGTCGGAAATTTCAAAGGGCATACTTTCCATACGAGTCGCTGGGACTACGACTACACTGGTGGTGATACCACCGGAGGTTTACACAAACTCCACGACAAACGGGTGGGGATTATTGGCACCGGGGCGACTGCAATTCAGTGTATCCCCTATCTGGGCGAGCATGCGCAGCAACTGTATGTGTTCCAGCGCACGCCGTCCTCCGTGGACGAACGCAACAACACGCCCACCAACCCGGAATGGGCGAAGACGCTCAAGCCCGGCTGGCAGGCGTATCGGAACCGCAACTTCACCGCCCTCCTGGATGGGGTGCAGCTTGAGGGAGATGAGGTCGGCGATAAGTGGACAAGCCCGCTCAAGAAGCTGGGCGATCTGCTCAACAGCAGAAGCTCGGATATCTCCGGCAAAGAAAAGGTGCTCTTAGCGGAGATTGCCGACTTTCAGAAGATGAACGAGATCCGCGATCGTGTGTCCACAACCGTACGCGACCCGCAAACCGCGGAGGGGCTCAAGCCGTGGTTCGGCCAGTGGTGCAAGCGCCCAACCTTCAACGACGAATACCTCCCGACCTTCAACCGACCCAACGTGCAGTTAATGGACACCAACGGAAAAGGTGTCGATCGCGTAACCGAGCACGGAGTCGTGGTGGATGGGGTTGAGTACGAAGTGGACTGCCTGATCTTCGCGACGGGGTTCGAAGTGGGGACAGCGTACACGCGGCGGGCCGAGTTCGGGATGTACGGCCGTAACGGCGAGCCTCTCTCCGACGCCTGGGCAGAAGGGATGCGAACCTTCCACGGTTTCCTGAGCTGCGGGTTTCCCAACTGTTTTCACATGGGGCTCACCCAGACCGGCCTCACGGCGAACTTTACCTATATGCTCGATAATCAGGCCCAGCACGTTGCCCAGCTCATCACGCAGGTAAATAGTCGCAAAGCGAAATCAATCGAGCCGACCCCCGAGGCTGAGGCGGAGTGGGTGAAACTCGTGGCCGGACCGAATATGATGACTAATTACCAAAACGTCTGTACGCCGGGGTATTACAACGGCGAGGGGACAAACGAGGGGCAGGGGTTCCTCCAGGCCATATACCCCCATGGCGCGCTGGCCTTTTATGACATGCTCGCCGAGTGGCGTAAGCAGGGAGATTTTGAAGGTCTCATTGTGAAATAGTAGGAGCGGGCAACGCACTACAGATTCTCTAAGGGCGGGGCTCTCCTTGACCTGGTCTCAGCGCTAGGAGGCCCCGCGCGGTTCCTCGCGTGGCGATTCGCCACCACGATCATCTGTATTGACCTCTCAGTACTCCCCCGAGGTACAGGCTAAAGTCCTCTCTGCTCAATCGAAAAACGATTTGGCGCTACTACGTCATCAGCCAGTCTGCCGATCGCACCCACGAGAAGGCTCGCGTCATACAGAAAAGTGCTGACTCCATCGAATTTGAAGAACCGCTCAGACGACAGTCCGGGGCAAACCGGCGTGGCTATTCGAGTCAAAAAACAAGATACCGCTATGAGAGTCCCAGGCGGATAAGCGTAATTTTCGCTCAAGGCCAACGGGCGCCGAGCGCAAGGTACGCGTTGCGCAACACGAACTATCAATATTCTGAACCCGGCGGTATGGCTGCTCCCGCGAGGGGCGGCGCAGCCATCGCAGCCCCACGCGTTCGTGTGATGTCCATTTCAGTATAGTTGTCAAAATAGGGATCGGTGCTCTTCGGTGCGAATGAGAATGGCGTCTCCTCATCATACAGCTGCAAGACGTCCAAACCGGCTGGCTGCCCGTAATACACTGCTCCCCC
Organism: uncultured Binatia bacterium (SeqCode); assembly: GCA_963581605.1. Taxonomy (GTDB): domain Bacteria; phylum Desulfobacterota; class Binatia; order Bin18; family Bin18; genus Bin18. The sequence goes on along the minus strand of CAUZQN010000607.1, from coordinate 4 downwards.
ACCA
>CAUZQN010000606.1:0-2757 GCA_963581605.1 uncultured Binatia bacterium (SeqCode) | reverse complement strand
GCGCGCAGCCTAACAACGTCGTTAGTCAAACCTGCTGCAGAAGCGGCCTTTCAGATGTCTGGAACTACACCACAGGATATGGACTTTGTGCAGCCCTATGACTGTTACACTATTACCGTTATCGTCACGCTGGAAGATGCCGGGTTCTGTGAAAAGGGTGAGGGTGGTCGCTTTGTTGAAGAGCACGACCTGTCCTACGCGGGCGACTTCCCGTGCAATACGCACGGTGGGCAACTGTCCTTCGGCCAGCCGGGTCTGGCGGGTGGCATGAGCCATGTCATCGAGGCGGCCCGCCAGCTTATGGGCCGTGGAGGAGATCGGCAGATCAAAGACGCTGCTATCGGTTATGTGAATGGCAATGGCGGCATCATGGCCGAGCAGTGCAGCCTGGTCTTGGGTGCCTAGGGGACGTGGAGTAAAACTATGCGTGACTATAAAAAACCACTGCCCCATCCAAACGAAGTATCCCAGCCCTTTTGGGATGCGGCCAAACGGCATGAGCTACAAATCCAACGTTGCAATGCGTGTGGGACGCATATCTTTTACCCTCGCGAAGCGTGTTCAGAATGCTTGTCACCTGACCTCATATGGATTCCTGTGTCCGGCAAAGGCACGCTGTATTCCTACACTATTGCCCAGGCACCGACGCATCCGGCGTTTGCTGACGACGTTCCCTACGTGATTGCCATTGTCGAGCTTGAAGAAGGCCCGCATATCACCACGAATCTCGTAGGCTGCCAGCCTGATCAGGTGACCATTGGTATGCCGGTTGTCACGTCTTTTGAGGATGTGAGTGACGAAATGACCTTGGTCAAGTTTCGGCCCGCATTATAGACGTCACCCAAGCGCCCTTGCTCACCGCCGTGGGCTAGCGTGTGGATTTCTACAGCTCTTCGAGCACGTCTTTCTCTATCCAGCCCCGCCGACCATCACAGCGGGCCACCTGCCACCAGTCTTCTCGAATGTCGAGAATTTGTATTAATGTTCCCTGTGTGACAGAGAAATGGACCGTACCATTATCAGCTGGCTCGAAACGAACTGGAGAGTCTTCTTTTGCAAGGACGACCGCCTTTCTTTGTAAATCGTCTGTTCGGACTTGCTGTATCAGCGAAGTCGTCATGACAAAAAGCAGTGCGGCTAATCCCCAGCCTGCATATAAGAGCCACTGAGGACGCAGCGGCCAGAGATAGTACACGGCGAAAATCACAAAGAGCAAAGTATAAGCAACGCTCGTGAACCAGACAAAGCTGTCTGTTGCCAGGGTATGGGCAAGAGGAAAGACTAAGCGCTGCCAGAGTGGTAACTGGCACCCCTCCGCGCCGGTGAGTGAGCGTGCGAATTGTAAGTTCGCCGCTAAGTCTGGATCACTGGGGAGAAAACGTCGCGCCCGTTCATAGTTCAAAATAGCTTTGCCTGCCTGCCCGTCCCTAAAATAGGCGTTGCCAAGATTGAAATACACATTACCGCTCGCGAAGCCGGACTGAAGGACTGTCTCGTAAGCCTCAGCAGCAGCGGCGTACTGACCTTGGGTATAGAGCGTGTTGGCTTGGAAAAAGGCGGTCTGGGGCGTTGTTTGAGTATCAGCGGCCAGAGAAATTGCGGCGGCCCAAGAAATAAATATGAAGCCGAGAAGAAGCGGTCTCATGATCCCTGGGTGCTAAGCGGCAAGCGTTTGGAACTGGCGATGATCACGTTCAAGCTGGTCAATGATGTCGCGGATGAGGGAGAGGATCTCATGGCTGCTTTTACCTACTGCTCCCGGCGCTCCCTGAGCAAAACGAATGTGTTCACAAGTCTCCCAGACTGTCTCGATCTGCTGAATACATGTCTGAGATACACCACGACTGTGTAGCGTATTTGACTCTATCCCACCGAGTGGCAGGTCTAGCTTGGCAGATAAATAGCCTTGTAACATCTGGACGATCGTCGTGTAGAAGGTTTGCTCATCCCCTTGCGTCAGGAGGCGCTCGGCGTCAGCCAAACCTTGGCGAGCCTGTTTCCCTGCTGCGGTAAAGCGCGCATAGCGAAGATCACCACTCAGCCGCCGCCGCCGCTGGTCATACCACCATGCCGAGATAAAGAGCAGCACCGGGAAGGGGTGCCACAGAAGAAAACCAACGCTGCCATACCATGGCCTGGCTTGAGGAACGAGCTGACCGGGATCATCTTTAATATACACAATGTCCCGACCCAGCTCTTCCGACTCTTCCCGCTCCGCTCGCCCTTCTTGGTTTTGCGGCGTGGAGGCATCAGAGGTTCCCGTGACCACCATTTTCTGTGCTGTATTTTCCGCTGGGCGCACGACTAAGGCAATCGGTTGGCTTTCGACAGTTCGATAGCGCCTCGCCTGTGGATCGAAATAACTAAACTGAACCGCCGGAATGGACTGGAGGCTCATATCCTGGGGGATGAGAACTTGTTCAAAGGATTTTGTTGCTCCGTTCGTTTTCCCAGCAAGTGGCTCATAGGTCCGAAAGCCTGTTGTATCCACGAACGTCGGAGGGACGGCATCAACGAGATTACCGTCGCCGCTGATGCGCATGTGGATGGTAATCGGGTCACCGGTATTGAGTTCCGTTGGTGCAGCCGTCACATCGAGTGTGAACGTTCCGACTGCGCCAGAGAAATTGACCGGCTTGCCTTCTTCCGGAAGCGGGAGGACGGTGAGGGTGAGAGGATCGGAACGCAGATTGAGTCGCCGTCGTTCGGAAGAAAAGCTAGAGAAGAAGTCGTTTTGGAAAAAACGATCGAAGAAAG
>CAUZQN010000605.1:0-2761 GCA_963581605.1 uncultured Binatia bacterium (SeqCode) | reverse complement strand
CTTATCGTGGAAGCCGACCGGGCCGTAAACGTTGGCCAGATAGACCGTATCAACAGGATGTGAGGTCGCTTCATGCACGGCGCCCGCTGGCTCGTAGACCCAATCGCCGGCTCGGGCGGACCCGCCGCGATAGTCAAAGCCGCCAGAGATGACGTAAAAATCGGCGGGGCCTAAATGCGTATGGGGCGGATTCACCTGCCCCTTTTTGGCTCTGATGAGGGCACTCCAAGCGCCGGTCTCTTTGCTGATCCGCAACACTTTAAACTCATTCCCATCCCCACTTTGGATCCATGGCTCTTTATCCGTACGGATCAAGGCCGAATCCAGTGGGTCAAATATCTGTTTGACTGTAGCCATTGTGTGTTCCTCCCTTAGCGTTCAGTTAGCAGGCTATTCTAGACGGGTAGGATGAGAGCGCGCAAGCGGTAGGATACCGAGGCGACTACTGATTTGCCTGCCGGAGTGACGGAGTGACGGGGTGACGGAGTGACGGGGTGAATAGACTTCGGCTGCTGCCCTCACTCCGTGTCATCTCAGACGCTGTTGCATATCGTCTTTACGCGCGCTTGAATATCTTTGCCGACCACCTGTGCACTGCCCGTTGGGGTCACACACCTGCGAAGGCCCGTGGGATGCTCGCCCTGGCATAAAAATGGAAATGAGGTAGAGCTGCTTGCCTGACTTTGGCAGCGCGTCCTCTGATTTGCGTCCTTGTGTAGCAGGGAGCATTCGTAAATACTGAATACGCTCGCCGAGGCTACGCGGAGCGCTGCGGGCCTCAGCCTTTAAGAGAGCGCAAGCGGCTCTATTACTGGGCCGATTCCTCCCCAGCGAGACGACCAGGGGAGTCGAGGTGCCACTCGCTTCAGAGCTGGCATAGCGTGCTGTGTAGGCAATCGCCCTATCCGCACTGGCTGGGTCGCCACTCTTTTTGAGGTCGTTAATCAGGCCCGCTATTTCATCCGCCATATCTGACAGCTTAATGCGGGTGTGGGTCAGTTGGATTAGGACGGGGACAGCCTCGTTGACCAAAAATGTGATGTGACCCCGTCCGAGATAGCCAAGCACGACGCCGCCCAGCACAAGCATGACCGACCAAAGAGAATGACCCCGCTTTTTTGGTTGGGCCAGGGAAAGGGCTTGCTGTTCACTCATGCGGTCTTGCCTGCGGTCTTCGTCCTGCGTGTTACAAGAGTCATGCAGCCGCGAACTGGATGACCTTTACTCTTTCTTTAGCTTGCACGTTTATACAAATTCTTTCAACAATGCCTTGGCAGCCTTGAAGGATAGAATCATCCCCGCGCGTCTTTACTCAGTGAGCCAATCCAGCATAAGTTTACGGGGATCAGTTTGTCTGCTGACGAGGGGAGCGAGATAATGCAGAACCGTTTTGTCATCATCGGGGCAGGGATGGCTGGTGCATCGGTCGGCTACTGGCTGTCCCAGCATGCGGACGTCCTGATGCTCGAGCGTGAGAGCCAGCCGGGCTATCATACGACCGGCCGCTCAGCGGCGATGTTCATTGAAACTTACGGCCCACCGTTGGTCCGGGCGCTCACCGTGGGCAGCCGACCATTCTACGAAGCTCCACCTCCGGGCTTCACCGAACAGTCGATCCTGACCCGCCGTGGTGTACTCCAGATCGGCACCACGGAGCACCAAGCTCTGCTCGATAAATGCTATGCTATTGCTCGCGACGTGGGTTCCGAGGTGTATCGTTTGTCGCCATCCGAAGCCTTGGCTCACGTGCCGGTGTTACGCGCCGAGCGCTTAGCCGGGGCAATTTACGAACCGGATCCAACCGACATCGACGTGCATACGTTACACCAGGGGTTTTTGAAAGGCATCAAGCACAATGGCGGCGAGATCGTTACGTCGGCCGGGGTCACGGCGCTCGCCCACGAGGATGGAGTCTGGCAGATCGAAACAACTGCGGGCGATTTCACCGCCGCGACGCTTATCAATGCAGCCGGTGCTTGGTGTGACGAGACTGCCAAGCTGGCCGGTATCCCGCCGGTCGGACTCGTGCCCAAACGCCGCAGTGCGTTCATATTCGCTCCACCCGAGAACGTGGACGAGATAACCAAGTGGCCGGTGGTTGTGGCAGTCGACGAGTCGTTCTATTTCAAGCCGGACGCAGGCATGCTGTTGGGCTCGCCGGCTAACGCTGATCCGATGCTGCCGCATGACGTCCGGCCCGAGGAAATCGATATTGCAACCGGAATATTTCGGATAGAAGAAGCCACCAGCATGACGATCCGACGACCGACTCGGACCTGGGCGGGCTTACGCTCCTTTGTCCCTGACGGGGAGTTGCTTGGCGGTTTTGATACAGCGGCGCCGAGGTTCTTTTGGCTGGCCGGCCAGGGCGGTTATGGCATCCAAACCGCAGGGGCTATGGGCCAGGCGTGCAGCGCCATACTCCTCGGCCAGCCCATGCCCGAGCCACTTGCCACGCTGGGGATCTCGGCCGAACGGCTGTCCCCGCAACGATTGCGCAGCTGACAACCGAAAAGATTGAGATATGAAGTGTTGCCATAGTATGCCTGCTGAATCGACCGGGATGGACGTCGCCCTGATGTTTTGTCAGGCGATAGCAAACCATTAGTTGAACAAATCAAAAAAGGCGGTAATTCTGGCTTTTACAAACGAATCGTTAAGATTCTTAAGTCAGGATTAGTGACGGCACCTGAATTCAACAAATAGGTAAAACCACCGAAGAGGACAAAATAATGAAGAGAAACTTCAAGAAGGCGGCTGG
>CAUZQN010000604.1:0-2762 GCA_963581605.1 uncultured Binatia bacterium (SeqCode) | reverse complement strand
CTGCCTGCAGCGTTTTCGCCCATGCAATAGATCAATATCTGGGGAGGACTTCTGTTCGAGAGCAACGTGAAAGAACACAACCTATGAGCTGGGAAAAGGAAGTCGCAGGCATCACGCAACGCAAGCAATTGGCACGTGAACTTGGCGGTCCGGATGCCATCGCCAAGCACCACGACAGGGGACGACTCACCATCCGCGAACGCATCGATCAGTTGGTTGACCCTGACTCCTTTCGTGAACAGGGTTCCATTGCCGGCTACTCCGAAACTGATGAGCAAGGAGAGCTGGGCTCGTTTACGCCAGCCAATTACGTTGTCGGTTTTGCCAAAATTAATGCACGACCCTGCGTTGTTGGTGGAGAAGATTTTACCCTAAAGGGCGGGTCGCCCTCCCCGGCTGGCTTTCGCAAGAGCGTATGGGCAGAAGAGTTGGCGTGTCGCTATCGTTTTCCTTTGATCCGTTTTCTCGAGGGTGGAGGAGGCAGTGTCCTACGGGGAAACAATAAGGGTGAAACCACCGGAAGTACTGAATCCGTCAACGCCCCGCCGCGCTTTCTGTCGATTATGCAGGCGATGTCTATGGTGCCTGTTGTCTCTGCTGCCGTGGGGGCAGTAGCCGGTCTCCCAGCCGCACGTTTGGTCGCCTCTCATTTCTCGGTTATGACGAAAAACTCATCCCAGGTCATGATAGGCGGCCCTGCGCTGGTTGAGCGCGCCTTCGGACAGCCTATTACAAAGGAAGAGCTGGGTGGCCCGCATATTCACCTCCGTAGCGGAGTGGTGGACAATATCGCGGATGATGAGCCAGGTGTGTTTGCACAGATTCGGCAGTTCTTAAGCTATCTGCCGACCAATGTGTGGGAGACGGCCCCCGTGCACGCCGGCCAAGATGATCCGAAGCGACAAGAGGACGAGTTACTGAAGATTATCCCGCGCAACCGGCGGCGGGCCTACTCTATGCGCCGCCTCATTGAATGTATTGTCGACCAAGGATCGTTTTTTGAGATTGCCCCACTCTATGGGCCTTCCCAAATTACCGGACTCGCTCGGCTGAACGGCCAGCCTGTCGGCATCCTGGCCAATGACCCGCAGTGGTATGCGGGATCGATGACCGCCCATGGCGCCCAAAAAGTGAAGCGCCATGTTGACCTGTGTGACACCTTTCATTTGCCGATTGTGAGCCTGGTTGACGAACCCGGATTTATGATTGGACCAGAAGCCGAACAAACGGCAACAATCCGATACGGGACAGCGACCCTTTTTGCTATTATGCAGTCCACTGTCCCGTGGGTCTCAGTGATCGTCAGAAAGGTGTATGGCGTTGCTGGAGCCGCCCATTTTGGTCCTGCGGGGATGGTCTTTGCTTGGCCGTCAGCAGAGAGCGGGGCACTGCCGCTTGAAGGCGGCGTCGCCATCGCCTATCGGCGCGAGATCGCCGCTGCTCCAGATCCAGAAGCCAAGCGGCGCGAGATCGAAGAGCAGCTTGCAAGTAAGCGTTCCGCCTACACGCGTGCAGAAGGATTCGCCGTACACGACCTCATTGACCCCAGGCAGACACGTCCAGTGCTGTGTGATTGGGTGGAGTGGATTCAGTCTCAGCTCGCCCAACACTCCGGCCCGCGTACGTATACCATTCGGCCTTAGTTATGCGAGCTGTCTTTTTGAATTTCTCAAAAAGACGAAATTGCCCCCTATGCGTGTAATTTTCAGCAGATATCCGTAATCCCACCATCGCACGCTTGCTCCACTTGAGCCCACATACAATTCGGAATCATTTGAAAGCCGCGTTCCGCCAAGTGGGAGTCCATTCCCAAAAAGACCTCATGGAATATGTACGGCGTCCGTCGCGCTCAGAGGTGAACCAGCAAGACAGTGAGGAGAGAGGCAGTGCGTAGAACACAGCCTCTCTTACCTGCAGCCGTTTTCAACTCCGACGGGAATTCCTTGGCAAGAATTTTCCGTTACTCTTTCGATTATCCCAGCTGAGAAGCTAGACGGGTCGCTCTCATGACCAGTCTAGCTAAGTACGATTTTTCCTAAGAAAAGACTCTCTGCCTCAAACTCGAGCCATGTATACGTATTTATTCGTAAGAACTCGGGATATTTTTTTCTTTTGCTACGTAATTTTTCCTATCCGATACATTCTTTCCTCAGCTGTGATCGAGTAAGATCCTGAGTAGGGTGTAGACAGCATCTCCCTAGCCCGAAGGGAGATATATTAAAATACGTACACCGTGCGAAAACACGAGAGCATTCCTGGAAGGGGCCAGAGCAATCCAAGATTACTCACAAGATTACTTAATAGAAAAAGCCCAGGGCTCGTATCAGCTGGGAGGGAGACTCCATGAGCAGAGTTGATGCAATCGATTCCAAAAAAACAAAGCAAGAGCTGCTGGGTGAATTGACAACAATCCGTCAACGGCTGGCTGAGTTAGAAACGCGGGTCTCGAGAGGCGATCAGGTCGCGGACGCGCCGAATCGTTTAGAGGGATGGTTTCAGACCCTCTTTGAGTGTGCTCCGGATGCCTATTATCTCAACACCCTTGAGGCACAATTTGTTGACGGCAAGAGCTTCTTGGAAGCCAACCTGCTCTCATCAGACCAGCTTCCCAAGGCTGCCGGACTCTTAATGAAGAGCAGTCAGGGACAGCCCACAGGACCAGACGAATTTGTATTGACCCCAAAAAGATGGGACGCAGGTGGCTGTAGAAATTCGTACTGTCCCGGCTGAGCTTGATGGTCAAACGCTCGTCCTTGGTATTG
>CAUZQN010000603.1:0-2765 GCA_963581605.1 uncultured Binatia bacterium (SeqCode) | reverse complement strand
GGGCGTGATCCGGATTGTAGGCAATACAACGGACGCGGGCGATGTTATTCTTTCCGTACACGATACTGGGGTCGGGATAGAAACGGCGCATCAGGCGGAAATCTTTGAGCTCTTTCGTCAAGTAGATGGCTCTTCCACGCGACGGTTTGAAGGGGCTGGGTTGGGGCTGGCTTTGGTCCACCGCCTGACCCTGATGATGGGCGGTAGGATAGCCGTCGAGAGTACACTCGGGCAAGGGTCTATCTTCACCCTGCATATCCCTACCGCCGCCACTGTTTCTGTACTGCAAGCGCCGCTGCGTCTACCCCAAGGCGCTACAGTCGCCGAAGTCGCAGAAGCCGTCACAGTCGCCCAGAAGTCGGGAGAGACAGACCAGGCCGGACACACGCAGCGCGCTGAGCAGACGGCTATGCGCGCTGCGCGATGAAGAACAAGCGCCGAAACGGAAAAATCGTTCCGCTTGGACCTGCGGGGTACGCCTGGCTGAGCTTCTGGCCATACTCTTTCAGAAACGCGGCTTGTTGGTCTGCATCGAGTCGACTCAATACCGGCCGCAGCGTGGTGCCTTTCATCCATTCCAGAACGGCATTTTCACCGGACAGAATATGATAATAAATCGTTTCCCAGACCTGGACTGCAGAGCCTAAGTCTTGCAGCACTCCGGCATACCACTGCGGGCTTTGTCCAAAATAGTGTTCTCGCCAGTCTTCGAGTATTGCCCTCCACCGTTCTTGGCGGACAGTCTCACCCAATAGCTGATGTGCCGCTTGCGCAAAATTGTTCGGCATTTGCACGCCAAGGATACCCTGAGGCGTAAGCAGGCTCACCAACCGAGGGAGCAGTGTGACGTGCTCCGGCAGCCACTGCAGCGCGGCGTTCGAAATAATGCGGTCGAGCGGTTTTCCCGGCTGCCAAGCAGCCAAATCGGAGTCTATAAAGTGCACATTTTGGTGGGACTGCTGCGAGAGGAGTTTCACGGCTTCAGACAGCATCTGAGGTGAATTATCGATACCCCACACGGTCGCCCGCGGCCAGCGTGCCGCCAGCGTTACCGTCAGGGTGCCTGGCCCACAGCCAAGATCAGCCACTTCGGCCACTTCAGCTCCTGACGTCGTTTCATAATCAGAAACACGGCTGAGCAGATCAAAGAATGGCTGCGCCCGCTCCTTCTGAAAACGCTGGTATTGGTGTGGATCCCACGTCGCCATATTACACGGCCTCCTTTCTTATCCCTCAATCTTTTTACCCCGTTGTTCGTGCTTCATGAAATCCCCTCCTAAGAGCTTATTGGGTGGCGGGTAACGTCGAGGGAGAAGCATTCCTTGCCTTTCCTCTTACCGACTGATAGCTGACCGCTGAGGACCTATCGGAGGGGAAATCTCATATGCGAGCATTAGACGACGTCCGCATTCTTGACCTGACTCATATTTTTAATGGCCCGTACGCGACCCAAGTCCTCGGCTTTTTTGGAGCCGAAGTGATTAAAATAGAACCGCTGCCGCATGGTGAACGCGCCCGGGCGATCTTTCCTATCCCGGACTCTGAGAAGCAGAGCTACCCCTTTGTCATGCTGAACTCGAATAAGAAGGGTATTAGCCTCAACCTCAAATCCGCACGCGGGAAAGAGATATTCAAACAGCTGGTCGAGCACGTTGACGTCGTAGTAGAGAATTTTGCGGCAGGCACTATGGACAAACTTGACCTTGGTTATGAGGTCTTAAAACAGATCAATCCGCGGCTGATTTACGCATCGAGTTCAGGCTACGGTCTGACCGGCCCGTATAGCGCCTATCCCGCCTTTGACTCCGTTGTCCAAGCCATGTCGGGGGTGATGAGCACAACGGGTGATCCTGACGGCCCGCCTATGAAAGCCGGCCCACCGATCATGGACATCATGGCTGGGATACACTTTGCTGCCGGGATCCTGGCCGCCGTGCATCAACGCGACCGCACCGGAGAGGGCCTGTTTGTGGAAACCTCTCTCTTCGAGTCTGCTATTGGACCCATGGCCGCGCAAATCTCCGCCTATCGGGCACAGGGAGGCAAATACGAGCGGGCCGGCAATCGCGCGCCAAATAGAGCGTTTTCTCCCTACAACTGTTATCCAACCAGTGATGGCTATGTTTTATTGCTTACGTCTGACAATCAACGCTGGCAGGCGTTGTGTAAGCTCATGGACCGCGAAGACGTGGCTGAGGTTGAACAGTTCGCAACCAACGCGGCCCGCGCCAAGCACGCAGACGAGGTTGATGAGATTGTCAGCGCCTGGACGGTCCAGCACCCCAAAAAGGAAGTCATGCGGCTGTGTGGTGAGATGGACATCACGTGTGGCGCAGTCCAAGACGTAGAAGAAGTTCTCAACGACCCTCATCTGCGCGAACGCGGCATACTCAAAGACATCGACCACCCCACCGCCGGAACCGTGACCGTCCTCGGCGCCCCGTGGCGCTTCGACGGCGAACAGCCGCCCAATGACACGCCGAGTCCCAACCTCGGTGAGCATAATGAATTGATCTACAGTCGATTGCTCGGGTTGTCTGAGGCTGAGATCAGTAAGTTGAAGGAGGATGGGGTGATTTAAAAGCCAAAAAAAACAACACTGTTGTTGATTTTGCATTTTTTCGCCAATACAATATGTCCGTATGGCGAAAAGCCCCTCCACACCGACTATCCCCAGACGCCGCGACGCGGAAGCCACTCATGTCGCGCTGCTCAAGGCCGCTCGGACGCTGATGGCCGAAAACGGCCCTGAAGCGTTTACCGTA
>CAUZQN010000602.1:0-2769 GCA_963581605.1 uncultured Binatia bacterium (SeqCode) | reverse complement strand
GGGAGACGCCGGCATCTGCCGCCATATGCAGATAGGCCCCTCGGATATTCAGGTCGTTCTTGCGGCCCGACAGAAACATCAGAGCCGTTATCGTATTAATGACGACCCCAATACCGGCAACCACAATAATGGTTCCGCCACTCAAGAGTCGAGGCTGACTAAAGCGGTCAACCGCTTCCCAGGCAATCGCGCCTAATGCGACCAGGAGAAGGAGCGCGCTGATCAACGAGGCCAGTATGGTTGCCCGACGAAACCCATAGCTGCGTCGTGGGGTGGGTTTTCGCGTGGCTAACAAACTGGCGCCCCAGGCCAGTAATAGACTGAAAACATCACTTAGATTGTGTCCAGCGTCAGCAAGAAGGGCCAATGAGTTGGTCAAGATACCGTAGGTCGCTTCGACCCCGACGAAGGCGACATTGAGTACCACCCCAATGGCAAAAGCCCGATTGAAGTTAGGGGCAGCGTGGTTGTGGGCGTGACTATCCGACATGAGCTACATCATTCGATATAAAAAATTTCGTGGGGTGAGTGGAAGCCTAGCGTCACCCACCGACAATGGTCGGTCAACAACCCATCCACCCTTCGGCTTTCTTCCATCATACCAAAATCCAAGCAGAGACCTCTATCCGGGCACAGAGCAGCTATGAGTTTCATCTCACGGTCAGTTTCGCATTGCTTCAACACAATCGCCAAAGGTCGGACATTCGCACTTCGTCACCATCGCGAGCACTTGTTTCATATGTTGCGCGCGGGTGATCGCTTCGTCCAGTTCTTGGGATTTACGTTCCGCAAGTGCACGCCAGCGGGCGCCCGGTGGCGTGCGACGGGAGAAGCCCTGGATAAGATGTTTTATTTCGGCCACGGAGAAACCCGCCGCCTTAGCCAGATCGATCAGAGCCAGGCGGTCCAAGATTGATCCATCATACACCCGCTGCCCGCTTCGACGCGGTGGTTTGGGCAAGAGCCCCTCACTCTCATAATAGCGGATGGCAGAGGTTTTGAGCCCGGCTCGTTTCGCTACTTCTCCGATAAGTAACATTTTTCTTTTTACCCTCTTGACTTCAAGTGTACTTGAACTTGTAGCATAGCCGTACTGTTTACAGAAGGAGATGTATATCCATGCAAAAATCAGAGGCGATACAGACAAGCGGCAACCCGGCAGGCGCCGTGCGAGACATGTGCACACTTTCAAATGACCAGCTTACAAGCCGCCTTGCGGAGATGCGGCGCGATATACTTCCCCATATTCGAAAGACACACACGCTTGAGGATGGACTCGTTTTGGAGTTCAGGGACACGCCCAACCTGAAAGCAAAAGTCGAGAGGTTGGTTGCCCTCGAGCAAGAGTGCTGCGCAGGGCTGCGGTTTGAACTCCAGGAAAAACCTCAGCCGGAAGGGCTAAAACTGGAGATACGAGGCATCGATCCACAATCGGGAACCTTTGAACAGCTGCTTGCCGGAATCGAAAACAATGCACAGGCGCCGTCACAAGGATCACGGCTGCGTCGAGTCTTGAGTTCGACTGGAATTGGAGTCGCAGGGGCGTTTGTGGTCTTTCGTCTGCTTCCGATCGGCCTTGCGGCGCTCTTAGGAGCCAGCGCAACAGCCTACGTAGCCAAGCTGGACAATCCACTGCTGCTCTCTGTTGGCGCTATTGTTTTCGGGGCTGCAACCTGGTGGTTCCAGAAACGCCGCTCGACGGCACAGTCAGAAGGGAGCGGCCGTGGCGGGTGCGGGTGTTGAAGGAGGGGCGAGGTGACCCTACACGCAGGAGAGGCTGAATGACTGACTGGCTAATCGCAGTCTTCGGCCTTCTGGCGGTCACGGCAATGATGCTCTGCTACGCCCTGGAGCAGCGTTCGTCACTCTTCATCCTACTCTTTGCCGTCGCCTGTCTTGCAGCGTCCGCCTACGCCACGCTCATCCGGTCCTGGCCGTTTGCTGCTGTCGAATGTCTATGGGCGCTGATTGCCTTTCGGCGCTGGCTACGTACCTCATAAGCCGTCCGTAATCGGCGGTGCTTTCTCCTTCAAGAAGGGGTAGAATTTGGTCCTGGCTACCGAGTGTAGTTCGGGGAAAACGACAACCCTCACGAAGGAGTGGAAATGGAAATTGTCTATTTGAAAAGCACTGAGGGCGTCAATTGGGAGCAGCTCAAGTCTGACCTTACTACTGACAATTTCGATAATGGCAGGACTGTGGAGGAATTGGCAAGCTCCTTTGGCAACAGTGCCGTTACGGTTTTTGCCTGTGCTGAAAATCGTGTCATTGGTACCGCACGCGCACTCTCTGACGGTGTCTGCAACGCCTACGTCGTCGATGTGTGGACGCATAGCAAATATCGACGCCGCGGAATCGCGCGGACAATGATGAAGCTCTTAATCGAACCCTTATCAGGTCAGCATGTATATCTTTTCACTGACGATGCAGTGTCGTTCTACGAGAATATTGGTTACCAACGTCGCGGAGTCGGCTTTGGTACCGTCGTGGGCCGATGGTTAAATCGTGCCTGACATCTGTCTTTCGTTAGCCCAGCGTTGTTGCTAGGCTCGCCCCTGGGACCGGTGAGCAAATACCCTCTACACATAAAAGGAGACACAGTATGGTGACACAAGCCATCTCTGCAGATTTTCCTTATGCGCCCCATTACGTGGATGTCCACGGCTCGCAGATTCATTACGTTGAGGAAGGCAGTGGCGATCCTATTTTGTTTCTGCACGGCAATCCGACGTCATCCTATCTCTGGCGCAATATTATGCCGCATCTGCA
>CAUZQN010000601.1:0-2774 GCA_963581605.1 uncultured Binatia bacterium (SeqCode) | reverse complement strand
CGGCACGCTGCAAAAAGCATTAGCCGTACCCATCGGCTTTGACTCTGACGTGAACGCAGCTGCCCTGGGAGAACACCTCTGGGGTGCCGCGCAGGGCTTAGACACCTTTGTGTATCTCACCATCGGCACAGGAATAGGAGGTGGGGGCATGGTCAACGGCGCTCGGATGCATGGCTTAATACACCCGGAAATGGGCCACATCTACGTTCCACATGATCTGCAGGCTGATCCGTTTCCGGGGCTGTGTCCCTTTCACGGCGACTGCCTTGAGGGGCTGGCCTCCGGTCCGGCGTTGGAAAAGCGATGGGGCAAGCCGGGTGAAGACCTGCCAGAAGATCATCCGGCCTGGGAGCTTGAAGCCCACTATCTTGCTTTGGGTCTCGCCAACATCCTTTGTGTCTTCTCGCCGCAACGTTTTATCTTGGGTGGTGGCGTGATGGAACAATCGCATCTTCTGCCGCTGATTTTGAAGAACGTTCAGCAGCTTCTCAACAACTACGTGCAGCATCCTGCCGTGCTGGAGCAGATCGACGACTATATCGTCCTGCCCCAATTGGGCCAGAAAGCCGGCGTACTCGGCGCGCTTGCTCTCGCGCAGGTAGCCGACTCTACCCGAGCGAAATGATTCCTGGTATATTTGCGGGCCTCAGAGTTCCCCTGTTTTGGTGAAGATTGGAGAAGGTCTATATGGCTGAGTATGCATATCCGTCGCACGTGAAAGTAGGCGAGAACCGTTTCCGCGAACGGTACGGGCTCGACTTTGAGGAGTTTCAAGTCGGGCAGGTGTTCAAACATCGTCCCGGTTTGACCATTACTCAGCAAGACAATATCGAAGACGCATTCGACACCCTCAACCAAGCCATGATCCATTTTGATGCGCACTATGCATCCAAGACAGAATGGAAAAAGCCTTTGGTGGTCAGCACGCTGACCCTGCAGCGGCTCATAGGTATGACGTGGAAAACGTTTTTTAAGAAGACACGCATCCTGGGCTGGTCCGCTCTCAACATGACAGCTCCGGTGTTTGGTGGGGATACCCTCTACGCCGAGACGGAGATTAAGGCCAAGCAAGAGATTGAGGGCGATTCCTCCTGCGGCAAGCTGACGGTCGAGACCCGAGGCCTGAATCAGGATGGCAAGACGGTGTGTACGATGGAATACGACATGCTGGTGTATAAACGCGACCATGTCCCGTTTGAACAGGCCAATTATTAGCCAAGGCACAGCCTGCTGTGCCCCTGCATCGAAAGGCGAGACGAAAGTCTATGGACAATTTCTATTCATATCGTAAGCTCGAAGATAATGTTTTTATAGAAATCGCGGGTGTTGAGTTCGAAGATTTTGAAGTTGGCCAAGTCTTTGAACATCGTCCCGGACGGACGTTTACAGCTGAGGAAAACCGCTGGCATACCTTTCGGTCCGCCGATCTCTTAGCCCGTAACGCAGACGCCGTGTACAACCAAAAGGTCTATGGCGGGGAAGATGTCATTAACGAGACCTTGGTGCTCAGCACTGTAACCGCCATGACGACCAAAACGTTTAACAAAGTCGTGGCCAACCTCGGCTGGACGGATGTGAAGCTCCCCACGCCGGTCAAGGCTGGCGACACAATCTATGCCGAGTCGGAATTGCTAGGCACGCGCGAATCAAAATCTCGTCCGGCCCAGGCGGTTCTGCATGTCCGTACCCGTGCGGTCAATCAACACGGAGATGAAGTGTGCTCGTTTGAGCGTAAGCTCTTGATCTATAAACGGGGCTTAGGACCGTACGAAGACGCTGGATATTAGACCCTCCGCTTCCCCTAATGAGGTGGCCGAAGATGAACCAACTCGAAGAAGGCAAAGAACTTACTCTAGATTTTAAGAAGCTGCGTAAGGTGGCCGAAACCGCCCAGGACGTGATCCCGGTCGTGTTGCAACACGCCGAGAACGGCGATGTCCTGTTTATCGGATACGCTAACGATCTCGCCCTCAAAGAAACGCTCAAAACCAAACAGGCTGTTCTATGGTCCACGTCACGCAACGAACTATGGCGCAAGGGTGCGACCTCGGGCGATGTGCTCGATCTCATTGACGTCCGGGTTAATTGCGAACAAAACTCCGTGCTCTACCGGGTAATTCCGCGTAAGGGCGGTGTATGTCACACCAAAGACCAGGCCGGGAACGCCCGACAGACGTGTTATTACCGCCAGGCTCTGGACTCTGCCCAAGACCTTGAATTCGTCTAGGAAAGATGGGCGGGGGAACCCCGCCCCTACGTAACGTGAGTTCGGGATAAGGGACTCGCAATGAGGTAAGTTCGTTGGTGCCCAAACCAATGTCTACCTCAAAGGAGTCCCTTGATGCGCAGCCTACTGGAAGTGTCTTGTGATGTCGATGATTTCTGTCAAGTGTTTCTGCCCGCCTGGCAGCGCCATCTCGTCGCCCGCGGCCGTCACCAGCGCCAGCGGCCTCGCCAGCTGTGTCTCAGCGAAATCATGACCATCCTGATCGCCTTTCATCAGTCACACTATCGGACGTTCAAAGCCTTCTACACCACGCAGGTCCTCCTCCACTGGCGGGCGGAGTTTCCCGGCTTGGTCAGCTATGCCCGCTTTGTCGAGTTCACTCCCTCCGCCTTAGGACCGCTGTGTGCCTATCTGCGCCAGTGCTATGGCGCTTGTACCGGTACGTCCTTCGTCGACGCGACCGCGCTCGCCGTCTGTCATAACCGTCGCATCGCCCAGCATAAAGTCTTTCGGGACCTTGCCGCCCGCGGGAAAACCTCCGTGGGCT
>CAUZQN010000600.1:0-2780 GCA_963581605.1 uncultured Binatia bacterium (SeqCode) | reverse complement strand
CGCTTTGCGCGGTGTGGCAACAATCTCTCTGCGTGGCGATAGACAGGCGGTGTCGTCACCACAATCCTAGTCTACGGGGAGCGAGGCATGACGGGGCAAAAACAGAAACTAGGGCAAGCGGAGACAGAAGCCATTTGGCTCAAGTGCTCTAGCTGTCAAGAAATTCTTTTCCGCAAGGAAGTTGAGCGGCGGCTCTTTATCTGTCCTAAATGCGGGGCGCATCTTCGTCTGACAGTTGAACAACGGCTACTCACCATCGTTGACCGCGGCTCGTTTATTGAGCATGGACGGAACCTGCGCTCGAACGATCCGCTGACGTTTACGGATCGGAAACCCTATGTGCAGAAACTCGCAGCTGCCAGAAGTCGGTCCGGACGAGAAGAAGCTGTCGTGTGTGGCGTTGCGACTATTGAGGGCCGCGGTGTTGCCCTCGGTTGTTTTGATTTTACTTTTATTGGCGGCAGCATGGGGGTGGTGGTTGGCGAGAAGCTGACCCGTATTGTGGAATACGCGCTTGCCGAGTGGTTGCCCGTAATCTTTTTCTCCGCCTCTGGTGGAGCCCGTATGCAAGAAGGGGTCTTGTCTCTGATGCAGATGGCCAAGGTGACTATGGCGCTCGGTCGTTTGCGTGCGGCGCATCTTCCCTATCTGTCGGTGTTGACCGATCCAACCACAGGTGGAGTGGCGGCCTCGTTGGGTATGCTGGGTGATATCAATATTGCTGAACCAGGTGCTTTCATTGGTTTTGCCGGTCCACGCGTCATTGAGCAGACCATTCGAGAGAAGCTCCCGCCTGGTTTTCAGCGGGCAGAGTTCCTCCTCAAGCATGGCATGGTTGACCTGATTGTTGAGCGCAAAGATTTGCGTAGAGTCATACACCAACTGCTGGGGATGCTGTGCGACCCTGTACAGCCTGCCGATACTCAGCCGGCGGAGCCGGATCTGTCCGCCTAGCGCGATATCCCCGAAATCCGTATCTCAATCTATACCTCAGAAGGAAGGGATGCCGCACTACTCTGATACGCTGGCCTGGATGTATGGCCTTGAGGTTGCGCGTATGGACCTTAAACTCGACCGTACGACCCACGCGCTACATCTGTGTTGCGAGCCGCATGCCCAGTTCCCTGCTATCCACATTGCCGGAACAAACGGGAAAGGATCAACCGCGGCAATGCTGCATGCCGTCCTGAGTGCAGCAGGCTACCGGGTGGGCTTGTTTACCTCTCCACATTTGATTGACTTTTGTGAGCGGATTCGGCTGGGCCGGCGATACATCACCGAGCAAGAAGTGGTCGATGGCGTGGATGAGATTCGGGCGCGCATAGCACCTTCCGAGCTTCGCCTGACTCCGTTCGAAATGATGACGGTACTGGCTTTTCGCGCCTTTGCGCAAGCACGGGTAGACCTCGCGGTGGTAGAAGTCGGTTTAGGCGGGCGGCTGGATGCCACCAATGTGCTCTCCCCACTCGTGTCTGTGATTACGAGTATTGGGCTGGACCACCAACAGTATCTTGGTCCAACGCTGTCTGATATCGCACGCGAGAAAGGCGGGATAATCAAGCCTGGCGTGCCCGTCGTCATAGGCAGGTTGGAATCCGAGAGTCTGTCGATTTTGCGCCGTACCGCCCAAGACCGCCAGAGTCCGGCTATGGTATATGGCCAGGACTTTACGCTTCAGGAAGACGCCTCAGGCTGCAGCCGATATCGGGGCCAGCAGTGGCGGTTGGATGATCTGCCGGTCTCTCTGCACGGAAAGTTTCAGAAGCGGAATGCAGCTGTGGCCTGTGCTGCCCTAGAATGTATCCAGGCAGTCTTCCCAGTTACGACGGCCCAGGTTTCTACGGGGCTCCAATCGGTCACCTGGCCTGGCCGGCTCGATATCGTCTCTGCTCACCCTTTTGTGATTGTCGATGGCGCGCATAATATGCAGGCTATGGAAACGCTGATGGCTGAACTCCGTCTTCTTGCCCCAGATAAACGTGTGATCTTTTTATTCGGAGTGATGCGAGACAAGGATTGGCGGGCGATGGTGCCTATTCTGGGGCGGATCGCCTCCGAGGTCGTGGTGACGGCTGTGGCACAACCCCGCGCGGAAGATCCACATACGGTCCACGCGGCTTTTTCCTCTCATTGCCCGGTTCGGGTTATGACCGGGGCGCAGCTGGCCTGCCGACAACTGCTGGCTGAAGCCGGACCACACGATGTGATTGTTGTGTGTGGATCACTCTTCTTGGCTGGCGAAGTCTTGCCGCTTTTTTTTGACCCTCCCCTAGCCCGAGCGCAACAAGCCGCTCAAGAGTCGTCCGGGACCAGCTGAGAAAGAAGCGTGGGGGTCATGCGGCACAGTCTTTTCTTTTTCCTTTACTGCTTAGTGAGCGTGCCGTGCGTGTTGGCCCAAGAGCAAGAACAGCTGCAGGCGCAAGAACAGCTGCAGGCGCAAGAGCAGGTGCGGGTGCAGGCCGACACGCTGACCTATGAGGAGCAAGGCGAGACGATAACTGCCGCCGGCAACGTTGTCGTCACCAAAGGACAAACCACCTTGACCGCAGATACAGTCACGGTCAGCCGAACCAAGAATGAACTGACGGCGCGCGGCCATGTTGTCTTAACAGACCCGCAGGGTGATGTTCAGGCTGAGGCTATGCAACTGGAGTTGACGGACGAAACCGGTGAGATCCAGAACGGGACGATTCATCTCCCGCGTAATCAGTACACTATAACCGGGAAAAAGATCCGGAAATCCTATGGTCAAAGCTACCTGATCGAAGACGGGTCGATAA
>CAUZQN010000599.1:0-2780 GCA_963581605.1 uncultured Binatia bacterium (SeqCode) | reverse complement strand
GAAGCGAAGAAACTGACCACGTATGAATGCGGGGAGCCGCCTACGGGTGGTGCCTGGATCAACTTTAATATTCGTTTCTATCTGGTCGCGCTTATTTTTGTTATTTTTGAAGTTGAAGTCGCTTTTATCTTTCCGGTTGCAGTGGCGTTCCGAGCGTGGCTGCTGAATGGACAGGGGCTGTTTGCGTTAACTGAGATCTTGCTATTCCTCGGCATCCTCATCGTTGGCCTGGTGTATGTGTGGGTCAAAGGAGACCTGGAGTGGATCAAACAGCTGCAGCCGGCGGCAACTGAGGAGTCGGAATTAGAGAAGGCCGCGTGAGGAGGAAACATGTCGCTGATTAATAGCGTTCCGGAGATGGTTCTGACGACTAAGCTGGATGAGGTCCTGAATTGGACACGGAAATCATCTGTCTGGTATATGCTGTTCGGCTTGGCGTGCTGCGGGATTGAATTAATACAGACGGGCGGTCCTCGGGCTGATATCGAACGATTTGGGGCGGCTCCACGGGCCTCCCCGAGACAGTCCGACATGATGATTATTGCCGGGACGCTCACGCTGAAAATGGCGCTGCGTACAAAGGTTCTGTACGACCAAATGCCCGACCCGAAATATGTCATCTCTATGGGCAGCTGCGCAAACTGTGGTGGGCTGTTCCAGTTAGCCTACTCGGTGTGTGACGGTGTTGATAAGGTGATCCCGGTTGATGTGTATGTGCCTGGCTGTCCGCCCCGTCCCGAAGCTTTGACCGAGGGCCTGCTCAAGCTGCAGGAAAAAATGATGCAAGAACGTTGGCTGGTGAAGGGCTCTTCCGCTCAAGCCGCAGCGTAGAAGAGTTGAGGACAAACGCAATAAAAGGACGAATGCGGAAACTGTGTGTACGTTATGAGTCCTGCAGAGATATATAAAAAATTACAAGACCAGTGCGGCGATGGTGTTGAATCTTTCGAGGCAGAAGCTCTTGACCCTTTCATTGTCATTAAGCCGGATTCTCTCGTCGAAACGTGCCAGTTCCTTCACGACGACGCGGATCTCGCCTTCGATTGTTTGTCCAATATGTCTGGGGTTGATTACTTCAAGGAAGACAAGATCCAAGTTGTCCTGCATCTCTACTCGTATCCACACCGCCACAAGATTGTGCTCAAGATAGATGTGCCGCGTGAAGACTCGACCATGCCTTCCGTTGAAACGGTCTGGAAGGCTGCCAATTGGCTGGAGCGCGAAATCTACGATTTGCTCGGCGTGGTGTTCAGCGGACACTCTGACTTGCGGCGTCTGCTGATGCCAGAAGATTGGATTGGACATCCTCTCCGCAAAGATTTTGTTGAGCCTGAAGAATACCATGGGATCAGTACGCGCAGAGAGAGCCTGCTGAAATAGACGCACGCTCGTGTTCCATCCCTATCACCCCCTTTTTTAGAGCGATATTTTTTCAATCCCAAAGCTGGAGGAGTGTATGAGCTTGGCGGGGTATGAATTTGAAGTCCAACGCGATGATGGCCTAGAAACGGAAGAGATGACCCTGAATATGGGGCCGCAACATCCGAGTACTCACGGTGTGCTGCGTTTTATCGTCAAGGCTGATGGCGAAATCATGCGCACTGCCATCCCCGATGTCGGCTATCTCCACCGTTCGATAGAGAAAATATCTGAAAAGGTCGGCTATCACGGTTTCATGCCCTATACGGACCGGGTCGATTATGTCTCGGCCATGCAGTGTAACCAGGGCTGGGCCGTAGTCTGTGAGCGAGCTGCGGGGATCGAAGTCCCCAGACGAGGAGAGTTCTGTCGCGTCATTGCCTGCGAGTTGGGCCGCATTGCCAGCCACTTGCTCTCGGTTGGCACTATGGCCATGGATATCGGTGGTATGACCCCGTTTACGCATGCGCTGCGCGAGCGAGAGAAAGTCAACGACTTGCTTGAAGACCTGTGTGGTGCGCGTTTGACCTTTAACTATATGCGTATCGGCGGAGTCGCCTGGGATTTGCCGCCCGGGTATACGGAGAAGGTGACGGCATTCCTTGATCAGTTTCGATCTCTAATCGATGAGTATAATGACCTCATTTCCCATAATAAGATCTACGTTCAACGCCTAGCCAATGTCGCCGTGATCAGTAAAGAAGAGGCCATCAACTACAACTTGGTTGGACCTAATCTGCGCGGCTGCGGATTTCAGTATGATGTCCGCCGGGATGAACCGTATTCGATTTATCCCGAATTAGACTTTGAGGTGCCGGTTGGGACTGGAGAAGTGGGAACCCTCGGCGATTGTTTTGATCGCTATATGGTGCGGATTAAGGAATTCGAAGAGTCAAGTAAGATTATCCGCCAATGTCTCAGCATGATTCCGGAAGGACCGGTCTTGGCCAAAGTCCCCCGGAAGCTGAAGCCGCCTGTTGGGGATACCCATATCCGCATAGAAGGGTCGCGGGGGGATATGGGCTGGTATCTGGTGAGTGATGGCAGCGAATTCCCGTATCGAACGAAGATTCGGACTGGGTCGTTCTCAGCCATGAGTATTGTGGATAAGGTCAGTCGCGGGTTGATGATTGCCGATCTGATCGCTCTTATCGCCAGCCTCGATGTGGTGGCGCCTGAAGTTGACCGGTAGTGTGAAATAAGGTACGAAGTACGGCGCTATGCAGAGCTTTATTGACGGTTTGCTGGCGAGTGGAGTGTTCGGCGGGTTGCCTGCTGAGGCAGTCTATCCCGCCGTCATGTTCCTCTTTGCTGCTCTCGTTGTTTTTGGCTTTGTTTTACCTCTTGTGACCATCACCGTT
>CAUZQN010000598.1:0-2791 GCA_963581605.1 uncultured Binatia bacterium (SeqCode) | reverse complement strand
GAAAGTAGAGACTCAAGACCAAACAGGTTGACTACATTATGGAAAAAGTCGCTCTATTCGTGGATGTTCAAAATATCTATTACACCACAAAACAGTACCATAACTGCCATTTCAATTATAATGCGTTCTGGGATAAAGCGACGTCAAAGAGAGAAATAGTCACTGCAATTGCCTACGCCATTGATAGACACGATGAAAAACAGAAACAATTTCAAAACATACTGAGAGGAATCGGGTTCGAAGTAAAACTCAAACCGTTTATTCAAAGACGTGATGGGTCAGCAAAAGGAGATTGGGATGTTGGCATAACACTTGATGTGATGGAATACGCACAGAAATCAGACGTCGTTATCTTAGCATCTGGCGATGGCGATTTTGATTTATTGGTCAATAAAATAAAAAAGGACTTTGGTATTTCCGTTGAAATATATGGCGTCCGCCCACTTACGGCAGACTCGTTGATTCATGCCGCATCAACGTTTGTCCCAATTCAAGATGAGTTGCTTCTGAAGGTCACGAGATAATACGGAAAAAACCGAAGAGCCACTAACAAAACTCCGTCTCGTCCATATGGGCCTGGATACCTGCTTCTGCAGGTATGACACAACTACGAGCGATATTTTTTCCGGGCTGCTGTGAGTTGGTCTATCCGAACCTGTACGAGTCCTTTTTCCACCTCTACTAACTCGGTCTCGTTCAGCAGCTCAGTGAGTCCGTCCTCACCTATTTTCCCTCTTCGAAGTTGTGTAAAAAGCCGTTGCGCCGTTCTCTCCCGCAACTCTTCCGCTCTGATATCAGTCCTTTCATTGTCCAGGGCTTTTATCCGCTCGAGTACCGACTTCTGGTCCTGCAGAGACAGCTCGGCCTCCTGCATCTCCTGACGAATCGTCGAGGCATCTAATTTCCTGGTACGCAGTCGTCGCCACAGGTCAAGCACAAGTTGGTTTAATTCCCTCTTCTGCATAATGATTTCACAACGCTCAACAGAGGCTCAGATCGTTCGCTATCACACCCAGACAGAGCTCAACACCTCAGCGCGGATGCCTATGACCGCTGAGGGACTGTGGCGGAAACAAGCACGCCGGTTTCTATCCCATACCGAAAAATGTGGCGAATTGCCGAACGGGGTGAGACATTGCTCAGATCCGCTAGCCCTGCTTGGGGGAACTCCCAGCGGCTCAGATCTATCCCCAAAGCGCTCAGAATCCGCTGAAGCTGCTCGACCGGCATACCGAACACATACAGCCTGACCCGAGTAGCGAAAAGAGTGCTGAGAGCGGCCAACGTGCCGCCTTCGACTTCTCGATAGAAACCCTCTTCAAAGAGTTGTATCAGATTACTAATTCCTAGCGCGTAGCCAATAGACTCTTGTTGAAACCGTACCAGATATTCAGTCAGCCGAAAATTTTCGGCTACCCTCGACACCAGCACGTGTCGCCCCAACTGATTCAGGCGCGCAACCCGGCGCAGCACCTCTTCGGCTGCCGGAACCTCGGCTGTCGAAAGATTGGAAAGAGTCATTTCCGGCACTCCAATCGGAGTTCTTTTGCCATTGCCGACTTCCTTTTTCAACTCCTCGGTTGCCACTGAGAGCAAGTCTTCATACAGACTCTCACTTCCCCGAAAACCTCCGCGCTCGATGACCACGGGCCGCTTATAGAGCACGTCGATCGGTGCGACAGGCAATCCGTCCGGCTCAAAGAGGATGGCACTGCACAGCGGCACCTGCAGGAGTTGAAGATTCACTTGGCCGGATTCGCACGCGGCAAAGGTCGGACCGTCGACGGACAGATAGTCAACTTCTATCCGCTCCAGCGACAGGTCATCGAGCAGCGCGGGTAGAAAAGCCCCCAAGTCCTCTCGCAAATAAAATGCCCCGTATATAACATTAATGCCCAGGATACCCAGCGCCTCTTGCTGGAGCAGATTCGTGGCATCTCGCATATGGGTATGAAGAATAATGGTATTTGGTTTCGACCCGGGCACGGACTGGAAACGCACTCCCACCCAGCCGTGGCAAATATTGGTGCCAGAGTAATTTTGCGCGGAAACCGTGCTCGCAAAGGCGAAGAAAGTCGTTTCTCCACCCCTCTTCTCCTGCAGGCGAGAGACAAGCAGGGCGAATTCTCTTTCAAGCATCCGCTCCAGCCGCTCCTTGGAAACATGTCTGCCCACCTGCCCATAGCGCTCATCGCTGACGGTCATGTCATAGGCAGAGACGGTTTGGGCCACCGTGCCCGACGTTGCCCCTACCCGGAAAAACCATGCGGCAACTTCCTGGCCGGCGCCAATCTCAGCTATTGTGCCGTAGATATCCCGCGCGAGGTTGAGCGTGAGAGCTTTTTGATGCGTATCGAGCGTGTCTTGCGGCATATCAGTGAGGGAGTTCCCGTGCGCTCTTACCTCTCCACTATTGGCGCTTCTTCCACGATGAAAGTGACACAGTTTGCTAAATCAAGGAACTTCTCCTCATCCGGTCGGATGATTTCTATATAACGGGGTTCAGTAAACGCTTTCCGCACGTCGTCCTCACTCTCGAACCAGATCTCCGCGATCCCATCGTACGCCGAGATGGCTTGGGGCGGAAATAATGCGCTCAGCCCTTGTGAAGTATGCGACTGGATATATTTGCGAAAATAGCGGCTGAACTCCGTCACATCCATGACCAACGGCGCGTGCGTCTCTTCCCAATACTGATGAAATTCTTCTTCCGACATGCCCTGCTTACGGCGTAAACAACCCATCAATTTAACCATATTCGTGTCTCCTTTTGTCCATTCAGTTCTACTTC
>CAUZQN010000597.1:0-2792 GCA_963581605.1 uncultured Binatia bacterium (SeqCode) | reverse complement strand
TCCTCCTGGTGTGTTTCCATCACGCTGGAAAGTCCGTGGCAAAAAATCGGTCGCCCAGGCCGTGTACCGGATTGCTGAAGAAGAGGGCAATCGATTTCTGCACGCCTATGCCAATAATCAAGATGTACAAATCGGCATGGAATATGCCTTTGAACCGCGAGACTATCCCATTTTGCGCTGGCGTTGGCGAGCAACAAAACTCCCTTCCGGTGCGAATGAACGAGCAAAAAGGACGAATGATTCTGCTGCTGCAGTCTATGTGATTTTTGATAACGGGATTCTGCCTCGGGCAATCAAGTATGTCTGGAGTTCGAGCCTGTCGGTTGGGACACGTTTCGACAGTCCGGTCTATTGGCGGGCCAAGGTTGTGGTCTTGCAGCACGGGCCGGCTGGGCCTGGTGAGTGGCGGCAGGAGACTGTTAATTTTTACCAGGACTATAAAAGTCTGTTCGGCTTTGAACCTGGAGAAGTGCGCGGCATAGCTCTGCTCACCGATTCCGATACGACAGCGAGCGTGGCCGAGGCCGCTTATGACGATTTTATGCTGCTACCGGCAGAAGCGCTGCCCGTGCTCGCCGCAGAAAAGGCAGCCGTCGAGCTGTCGTCGATACGACAAGAAGAACAGTAGGGGCTGGGTACCCTCGCCTGGGCGTATGCCCTACGCCTCTATTCGTTGTCGTAATTCAGATCGTGAGCGATCTGCTCGACCGTTTGGGCCGCTGGATCAAAATAGTTCAGCGTCTCGGTGCTGATATCTCCCCCGTAGATATGAACGCTCACCACCGGCTCATTGGTTTGATTGATAAAATCGTGAACCTCTTCGTTTGGGGACAAGACATGCGAGACGTCCCCCGGACGGAGATCTAACGAGGCGGTTTCCTTGAGTTCTGCGTGGCCGGTCCGTGTACCATCATCCAAACGTTTATACCGGATAGTACGGAGCTGATTGCGATAGACCCCTTCGACCACCCATTTCCCTGCATGGTCATGGACGCCGCTCGATCCGCCCGGGGGCCAGATGGCCACCATAATATTAAAGCAGTCTTCCGGACCACGATGGAGACGGTAGAGCGTAAAGTCCTGATGCTCTGTGGTAATGCGACCAGGGGCCGGCTGACAATATTCTTCAGGCAGACTGTTTGCGGTAAGAAACCGTTCAAGCAGGGGCTCAGCTGCGGCAACAATGTCGGCATGCTCCTGCTCGTCTGCAACAATCGCTTCCACGTCTGCTGCGAGCTGTTGCAGGGTATAGGTTGATTCGTTCTGATAGGCCAGATTGCTCATAAGATTCCCTCCTTACTGCTCTTTTGGCTGACTCGGTGCTGAAAAGCAAGAGCTACGTTTGTTGTATGTACTCCCTTGACAAGCCAGCCTAGCATGTCAGAAATGGCCCAGCGGATACCCGCGTGTCTAGATAATGTTCTGAGTGAAGGAGTTTATATTTTCATGGCCCAGGCGCAATCGTTACGGACACTACTTTCCCAGGATCAATTTCTCATGGCCGCAGGTGCCTATGATGTCATTTCGGCCCGGCTTGTTGAGGAAGCCGGCTTTCCTCTGGTCTATTATTCCGGCGGCGTGTCTGCCGGGGCGCTTGGCTATCCGGACTTTGGCCTGCGGACGTTGACAGAAATGATCATCCAGCTCGAAGGGGTATGCCGTGCGGTGAGTGTGCCCGTGATCGCCGACGCCGAAGCGGGTTTTGGGTCGGTGTTGAACGTTGTACGTATGGTGCAGGAGTACGAACGGGCGAATGTGGCCGGTCTGCATATCGAAGATCAAGATGTGCCCCGGCGGTGTGGACATTTGGGCGGAAAACGTCTCGTCGCTGCAACCGATCATGCGGCCAAGATTCGGGCAGCGGCCGAGAACCGTACAAATCCTGACACGGTGATTATTGCGCGCATCGACGCCATTGCCGTCAACGGCCTCGATGATGCAATGACGCGCGCCGTCGTCTATCTGAAGGCGGGCGCGGATATGTTGTTCTTTGAGGCGTTTGAATCGGTCAAACAGATGGAGCGGGTGTGTCGCGAGTTTTCTTCTACGCCGCTAATGGTCAACATGGTGGAGGGCGGAAAAACGCCCTTCCTGCCTGCCCGGGATCTTGAAGACTTAGGCTTTTGTCTTGCTATATACCCGGTAACGAATGTTTTAGCCGCTACATACCAGATGAAGAAAACGCTCCAGACCCTACGAGCAAGTGGGACCACCCAAGGCGCGTGGCACGAAATGCTGCCGTTTAATGACGTGTTTAATGGGTTGCTCGGCTGGGATCAAGCTTTGGCCTTTATTGATCATTATACTAAATCCGAGTGAGACGTATGGCAGACCCTGAGAACGTGCCGTCGCCCAAGCTGTCCGTCTCGGAGCAGGCCGCCCAACTCGTGCAGCTCGATGCCAAAAGTCGTCAAGAGATGATTCTTGCGGCAGCCAACAGTCTTGACCTCGTACGGGCGCTGTCTTCAGAGACGCTCCTATACACGATTAAGGAGATTGGAGCCAACGATGCCGTCGACCTGCTTGCGTTGGCGGCTCCCGAGCAGGTGCGTGATATACTGGACCTGGACTGCTGGCGCCAGGATAGTCTGGATGACGAACGTCTGATTAATTGGCTGCTGCTGCTGGATGAAGGCGGCGGCAGCAAACTCGCCGAATGGTTTCTGCACACCGACATTGAACTGCTGGTGCTGTTGGTGAAGCGCTACTTCGAGGTCGTTCGCCAGGTTGATATTGAAGATGACCGGGATTTCGACCATACAGAATATTTCACGTTTGACGATCAATATCTG
>CAUZQN010000596.1:0-2801 GCA_963581605.1 uncultured Binatia bacterium (SeqCode) | reverse complement strand
CGGCCAGGCAGCGCCAACGATCAAGGGAAGGGCTGGGGAAGGGGTTATGCGGATTTACTTTTGCCGACAGGGTCTGATCTATATTTGCAACATCCTCCAAAATGAGCTTCCTGATGATGAAATCCTGGATTGCCCGCCAGACCAAGTATCAGTAGCCGCCCAAGATGCGGATATCTTAATCCCAACTGTCTCACCAATTGCGGCGGACGCTATGCGCTCGTCTCGACTGAAGCTTGTTCAGCAGTACGGCGCAGGTTTGGACACGGTAGATATTCCGGCGGCCACCGCCGCAGGCATCTATGTTGCCAATGTGCCGACGGCTGGAACCGGCAATGCCGAATCCGTTGCCGAGCTCGCCCTGCTTTTCATGCTCGGTTTAGCCAGAAAGTATCGGCAGACCCAAGAGAGCATCCGAAACAAAGTCCTGGGCTCTCCCCTGGGTCAGACCCTCAAAGGCAAAACAGCAGCTATTATTGGGTACGGTGGGATTGGGCGGGCGCTCGCCGAACGGCTGTCCGGTTTTGAAATGAATATTCTTGCCGTCTCCCGCCGCGGTCCGTCCCCTGACAAGCCTACTGATGGGAAGGACGACGACATTTCCATCAGTCAGCACGTTGCTCAAGACGGTCTGCATGACACACTGAAACAAGCCGATTTCGTCATCACCGCCCCACCCCTCAACGACGAAACCCGTAGCCTCATAGGTCAGGCCGAGTTTGCGTGTATGAAACCAGAGGCATTTGTGATCAACGTGGCCCGCGGCCCAGTGCTGGATTACGATGCCCTGCTGGCCGCTCTCAAAGAAGGCCGTATCGCAGGTGCTGGCTTGGATGTGTTTTGGTACGAGCCGTTTGACCCAGACGACGAGATCTTTTCTTACAACGTCCTGGCCACCCCCCACGTCGGCGGCGCGACCGACGTCAGCCTCCAAGGCATCGCCAAACGTGTTGCGGAGAATGTGAACCGGCTGCGGAATGGCGAAGCACCGCTGAATTGCGCGAATCCGGAGCTTCAGCCGACAGGCAGCCGAAGGTTGAGCTGAAATCCACTGAATACTTCCGCCAATGCGAACCAGGACAGATAGAGTTTCGATCAAAAGCAGAGCCGGAACGTGTCCAACTAATTGAACATGTTGATTGATACGGCTATACTTCTCTTCATTCCCGTCCGCCGGAGGCTACCATGCGTATAGTCACCTTTACTGAGGCAAGGAATGGCCTCAAAAGAGTTCTCGATCAAGTCGTAAACGATGCAGACTGCACCGTTATCACACGTCGTGATGCTGAGGATGCAGTCGTCATGTCGTTGGATTATTACAACAGCCTGATGGAAACCGTCCATTTGCTGGAGTCAGCGGCAAACGCCGCTCATCTTGCCGAGTCCATCGAGCAGTATCGTTTAGGACAAGTGACCGAGCGAGATTTTCGAGATCCTATTGATGAGTAGAAAGCTGGCCTGGACTGATGCAGGCTGGTCAGACTATGTGTATTGGCAAAGCCAGGATAAGAAGACGCTCAAGCGCATCAATACATTAGTCGCTGCTATCAAGCGTACCCCATTCGATGGCATGGGAAAGCCAGAACCATTAAGACAGAACTTGGCAGGTTTTTGGTCTCGGAGGATCGATGAGGCAAACAGACTGGTGTATGCAGTAGACAATACCCATATCACCATTATTGCCTGCCGGTATCACTACAAATAATGGGACCGCCAATGCGAACCCCAGACACAAAAAAGGCGAAGAGCCTTGCACCCTTCGCCTCATTGCGCTTCGCGAAACGAATTTACGGCCGCTGCTCAGCCGGCACGTACGGGGCTTCGTGTTGTCCGGTGTATATCTGAGTGGGCCGGAAAATCCGGTTGTTTTTGAGCTGTTCGTGCCAGTGGGCCAACCAACCTGCTACCCGGGCGACGGCGAAAATCGGAGTGAACTGGTCTATCGGGATACCCAGTTTGTCATACACAACGCCGGAATAGAAATCGACATTTGAGGCTATCCCCTTTGCCCCTACCCGTTCGCTAATGATCTTCTCTACCTCTTGCGCCACTTTGTACAACGGATGCTCGCCCTTGGCTTCAAACAGCTTGCGGGCAAGCCCTTGCAGCGCATTGGCCCGAGGATCCTTGACCTTGTACACACGGTGGCCCATGCCCATTATTTTTTGTTTGGCCTTCAACCGATTTTCGATATACGGCCGGGCATTGTCCACTGTCCCAATTTCACGGAACATCTTGAGCGCCTGCTCGTTCGCTCCGCCGTGTAAAGGGCCGGTGAGAGCACCAATTGCAGAGGACACCATGGTGTATGGATCCGCTTCTGTTGATCCTACAACCAAGCCACTGAACGTTGAAGCATTCATGGTATGTTCGGCGTGGAGGATGAAGCACACGTCCATAATACGAGTGTCGAGAGGGTCGGGCTCTTCTTCGGTCAGCATCCATAAGAGGTTGGCCGCATGGGTCAGGTCGTCCCGTGGTCGAACCGGCTCATCGCCATGCCGCATACGTTCAAAGGCCGTTACTATCGTCGGCAGCTTGGCAATCAGCCGGATTGTCGACCAATAGCGCTGCTCCTCGTCCCGAATATCCCGGGCCGGGTAAAACATGCCCATAGCCGCCACTATCGCCTGCAGCGCATCCATAGGATGGCCGGTCTCGGGCAGACATTTCATGAGATCGAGAATGCGATATTTGACCCGACGGTGGATTCGCAGGTCGTGGTCGAATTTCTCGAGTTCTGCACGAGTCGGCAACTTCCCAAACAGAAGCAGATACGCCACCTCCTCGTACGTACTCTTCTC
>CAUZQN010000595.1:0-2803 GCA_963581605.1 uncultured Binatia bacterium (SeqCode) | reverse complement strand
CTTTGGATCTGGTCGAATCAGTTTCGACTATCGTTTTTTGTCCTAGGTGCTGTGAGTTTCCTCTGGGCTACGTCGCTCTAAATCGCGTACAGACTTCACTAGAGCCAGCAAGGGAATCAAGGAAATCTCTACTCGTCAGGAGGCTCTAGGTCTGTCTCTTCGCTCGGCTCTTCCTTCTTCCCAAATACATACGCCACCCCGATACTCAGCACGTATAGCAGCAAGAGCGGGCCGGCTAGGAGCATTTGCGAGATGGCGTCTGGGGGAGTGAGGATGGCTGCTAGGACAAACACGCCGACTGCTGCGTAGCGGAATGCGCCTATGAGCGTATGGTGCGTGATGAGTCCGACACGGGCAAAGAAAAAGGCCAGTACCGGCATCTCGAACGTCACCCCAAAGGCCAACAGCGTTCGGGCGGTAAACGTCAGATACTCACTGATCTTTAATGTCGCCTTCACGCCGATACTCTGGAACTCTTCTAAAAAAAACGCAAAGGCAATCGGCAACACGATCTCATAACAAAAGCCGGCGCCCAGCACAAAGAAAAACGAACAGAACACCACGAACGGCCACACATAGCGGCGTTCCCGTGGATATAGACCCGGCGCGATAAACTGCCAGATTTGGTAGAAGATGGCCGGGCTGGCCCCGAAGAGGGCAGCGATAAAGGCGACTTTGAGTTTGGTAAAAAACGCCTCAGTCGGACTGGTCCCGATCAGTGAGTGTGGATCGGTCGTTATCTGGTGCAGCGGCTGAGCCAGGAAATCAAACAGCACACTCGCAAAGAAGTAGGCGGGAAGAAAAACAACAAAAATCGCTAGCAAGGACCGAACGAGTCGGGTCCGTAACTCATCCAGATGGTCCGTGAGCGGCATGGACCGGTCGTCATGGGCCATGTCCTAGGCGTCCCCTCCAGCATCCTCTTTCTTTACTGCCGTCTCTGAAGAGGCGGCTGGCTTCGGTTTCGCGTGCAGGGCACGCTGCGCTTCACGCGTCTCTTCGTCGAGCATGATTTGCGCGTCATTGAGTTCTTCGGTCAGGCTGCTGGTCGCATGACGAAACTCTCTCAGCGCTCTGCCCAGACCCTTGGCCGCGTCGGGCAAGCGTTTTGGGCCAAGTACGATCAGCGCCACGACCATAATCACCACCAATTCCGGCATCCCGATTCCAAACATATTTGCCTCTTGGGTTACGGTAGTATAATCGGAAAACTGACGCAAGTTACAAATGGGGATCAGGGGTTAGGGGCTTGGGGATGGGAGAAAAAAGGAGTGAGATATGTTGCGAACAGGCATTGTGCTGGACTCACGCTATCAACACCATAACCCAGGCCAAGGCCACCCGGAGCGGGCAGAGCGGATCGGCACCCTGCTCCGTCGCTTTACGTCCTATCAACGCGACGGACTCAAACTCCTTGAGCCACGACTTGCCACCCATGAAGAAGTCGCCTTGGTCCACGATACCAGCCTGATTAACCAGGTGGCTGCATCCGCCGGACAAGCGTCTGCCGCCTTTGATGCGGATACCCGTGTTTCCGCTCAGTCGTATGAGACCGCACTCTTAGCAACCGGAGGACTGCTAACCCTTCTGGACGCTATCATGGAACGTGATGTGGATAATGGCTTTGCCTTGGTCCGGCCGCCCGGGCATCATGCCGAGCGCAACCGGGCGATGGGCTTCTGTTTATTCAATAGCATCGCGATTGGGGCCCAATACCTCAGAGAACGATTTGGCCTGAGCCGCATTCTCATCATGGACTGGGATCTGCATCATGGGAATGGCACCCAGCATAGCTTTTACGACGACCCCGGCGTGCTATACGTCTCGACTCACCAATACCCGTACTATCCAGGCACGGGCGCAGCTGAAGAAGCCGGACAGGGCAGTGGAGAGGGTTATACGGTCAATCTGCCTCTTACTGCCGGCTGGGGAAATGCCGTCTTTCAGCCACTTTTTGAAGATGTGCTCGACCCTATTTGCCGCCAGTTTGAGCCTGAGTTTGTCTTGATATCTGCCGGCTTTGATGCCCACGTGCGTGATCCGCTTGGCGGCCTGACCGTCACCGAGGAGGGATTTAGCGCACTCGCGCGCATTCTCCTGCGCGTGGCCCGCGATCATGCCCAAGGCCGGTTTGCCGCCATTCTCGAAGGGGGCTACGACCTTGAGGCCCTTGAGACCTCGGTCATCCATGTGTTGGATGAAATGGGCGGAGAGAACATTGACCAGTCGCTGCCGGAATACGAACGGCAGGGCCTACTCTCAAATGTACGCGCCGTACAACAACGTCATTGGGAGCTGCCGCCTACTCCATAAGTGAGCATTAAAATCCGTCTTCTGGCGAGCGGGCAGCAAGGACACCCGGAAACAGGACCGGATCGGCATAAACCGGCGCTTTTGCTACTACTTTTTTCTTCTTCACAGCACGCCGCCGCGTTTTCGCAAGGACAGTCGGCTCGGTACCACGGCGGAAGCATTCCAATAGGGATGGCCCTCTGGGGCGGGCACGCAAGCCCGTCCTGGGGTCAATATACATGATGGTAATGCCTTCCGGAATCTTAAAATCGCGCATGGGCAGATCCTGAGTGGCCGCATGCATGAATTCGAGCCAGATGGGGGCGGCCACACGCCCCCCGGTCTGTCTTTCGCCCAGCGAACGACGTTTGTCGAAACCGATCCAGACTCCGGTGAGAATGTCCGGCGTATAGCCTATAAACCACGCATCGTGGAAGTCGTCACTCGTACCCGTTTTCCCGGCCACCGACCGGCCCAGCGACTGCACCCGCCGCCCGGTTCCAGCCTCAAC